>CAYUBC010000326.1:0-5053 GCA_964442885.1 uncultured bacterium
CTGCGGCTGTTTCCCCAGGATGACGAGCGGCAGATCATCCACGTCACCGAGGCGGGCACCTCGATTGGCAAGAGCGGTGACCAGTTCAAAATCACTAAGCGCGACGGCAAAACCACCCTGCTGCCCTCGCGCCAAGTGGGGCAACTGGTGCTGCACAGCTATGTACAAATTTCGACCCAGGCCATGTATTTTTGCACCGAGCAGGGGGTAGGGCTGCACTTTATCTCGGGGCGGGGCCATTACCAGGGCAGCTTTGACACCCGCCAGGGCAACATTCAGCGACGGGTGCGCCAGTACCAGGCGCTCACCGGCCCAGACCAGTGCTTGCGGTTGGCCCAGCAGTTGGTCACCCGTCGCGGCCAGAGCCAGCGCAAATTTCTCATGCGCAGCCAGCGCCAGGCCGCCAACCCTACACTCAAGCAGGCGATCGACCAGATGCAGCGCACCCTTAACCAGGTTCCCCAGGCCGAGTCGCTGCCCTCGCTGCTGGGGCTAGAAGGCAACCTGGCGGCGCAATACTTTGGTGCCCTGCCCCAATTGGTGGCCGATACTGCTGACCCAGCCTTTCGCTTCTCGGGCCGCAACCGCCGCCCACCCAAAGACCGCTTCAACGCCATGCTGGGCTTTGGCTATGCCCTGCTGCTCAAGGATGTGATGAATGCCATTCTCACTGTGGGGTTGGAGCCAGCCCTAGGCTTTTACCACCAACCCCAGCGCCAGGCCCCGCCCCTGGCCCTCGACCTGATGGAAATCTTTCGGGTGCCTTTGGTGGATATGCCGGTGATGGCCGCCATCAACCGCAACCAGTGGGATGCCGAGGCTGACTTTGAGATTACTGGCGAGCAGGTGTGGCTCAACGACAGCGGTCGCCGCAAGCTGATCGGCCTCTACGAACGACGTAAAGAAGAAACCTGGAAACACCCCGTGGTGCAATATTCCATGACCTACCGCCGCCTGATCGAGCTAGAGGTGCGCCTGCTGGAGAAGGAATGGCTGGGGGAGGGGGGGTTGTTTGCTCAGCTTGTGTTGAGGTAAGGCAGAAGGCAGAAGGCAGAAGGCAGAAGGCAGAAGGCAGAAGGCAGAAGGGAATACCTGATTCAGCTCCGGCATTTTAAAACTTAAAATTTTTCAAGATGGCTGAAGCTAAGCACTATTACTTGATTTGCTACGACATTCGCGACCCTAAGCGCTGGCGTAAGGCATACAAGCTGCTGAAGGGCTACGGTGAAACCCTACAATATTCGATTGTGCGGGTGCGGCTAAATGCCAGGGAGCGCGAAAAACTGCGCTGGCAGCTAGAGCAAATCCTCACCCCCGAAGACAGTCTGTTGATTGTGGGCCTCTGTAACCATTGTCTAGAGCGCATCGAAGCCTGCAACCGCCCGGAGGCATGGCAAACCCCGGAAGAGCTACACGCTATCTATTGAAGGGAAATTGAAGGGAAGGATAGACTGGATAGATATAGAGTCTGCAAAACCACCCTTGCCAGGTTATTCTGTGGTTCACACTGCTAAAACCCCCATCACCCTCCAAGACTTTCTGGCATCGCCGGAGGTGGGCAACCGCTGCGAACTAATTGATGGAGAAATTATCCCTAAGGTGGCCCCAAAGCGCTTTCACTCGAAAACCCAGCGATCGCTGCTGCGCTACCTCGAAGCCTGGGGCGACAGTAAAGGAGAGGTGGGAGTGGAATGGGCAGTGCAGCTGACTCGCCAGGGCAAAGACTGGGTACCTGTGCCCGACCTATCTTTTGTGTATGCTGAGCGGCTGCCCGCCGACCTGGGGGATGAGGCCTGCCCGGTACCAGTCGATCTGGCGGTTGAAATCATCTCTCCAGAACAGACCTTTGGGGCTATGGCCGAAAAAGCCACTGATTACCTGGCAGCGGGGGTAGTCAGAGTGTGGGTGGTAGACCCCAGGGCACAGACGGTTACTGTCTTTGAACCCGATGCCTTGCCAACAACGTATCGGGACAACCTTGCCATCACTGACCCTCATTTTCCGGACTTGACCGTAACGGCCCATCAGATTTTTGCCCAAGCGGGGCTGTGAGGCGTTTGCCAGGGTCAACCATTAAAGGTGCCCTGGGCATCCACCACGTAGGCCGCCTCCAAAATTCTGGCTACAAAGGTGAGTGGGCCATTGGAGGCTCCACAATATTTATCGGCTTGGTTTAGTTTGGGCACCGCCTTATAGAACTGGGCCGTGCCGTAGACCACCACCACCGATCGCTGACTATCAATGCGATCGCCCACCGCTGCAATCACCGCGTTGGCGGCATCCAGGTTTTGGTCAATGCCTGCATGGTGGAGATCGAGCACCACAATATCGGCCTCAAATACGGCTCTCTGACTAGCGGTCTCCGGCAACTCTCCTGCGGGGAGTCTCTGCAAACGTAGCTGAGGCTCATAGCGTACCACCACATTCGTAAAGCCCCGCCGTTTCAACACCTCTAGCAAAAAGCTGACGCCCTGCAAGCGGCGCGGCGGTGCCTGGGCGGGCACCACATAGTCGATTGCGATCCGCTCGGGCAGCAGATCACGCTCCACCATGGACTCTAGCTGCACCAGGCGACGGCGATCGCGCTGCAAGGCGACGGCGATCGTTCGATCGACTTCATCCCGCACCTTACCTTCAATGCCTTTGAGCGTGTCGTAGTAGTCTTTCAAGCTTTTGAGCGATAGCGCCGTGCCCAAAATCGCAATCACCCCGACAATCCCTCCGGCGGTGACTAGGGTGAGCTGCACCATGCCCACGTAGCGCTGAAAGGTACTTTCTAGACTGGCATACTGAGCCTTCAACAGCTCTAGTTCGTCAGCGGTGGTTTGAGCCAGCAAGCTCTGGGGCCAGTGAAGGTGGATAGCAAAATACGCAGACCAGTCCATTAAGGCAATTACCGAGCATGACCCCGCAATTATAGGCAACTTGGCCAAAGTAAAAGATGCCTTGATCTGTAGCCTTATCCTCTACCGATACCCTGCTTTCTCTAACACCTCTTGTAACCAAGCCTGCGCGTCAGGGGATAGCGCCGGGGTCGGATCGCTCTGATAATCAAGCACCACCGATAGCCCAGCTCGATCTATCACCGTCTGCAACAGCCGATCAATCTCTACCACCGGTTCTACGCTTTCCGGTTTAAGGGGCACCGCAAAGGGGGGAATGGGGTCGGTCAGCCCAAACGGATAAAGCTCGGCGTGGGGGCGTCGCTCTTGCCGACTGACCACAATGCGATAGTCGCTTGCGGCCCCTGCCCCAGCCATGGGCATAGCGACACCACTGCGTAACAGGTCAAGTTCAACCAAGTGAGTGTGGCTACCCAAGACTAGATCGCGCTTTTGCAGATAGGCTTCTCGCCCTCGCCCTGGGCGTTTGTTGGCCGGTGAAAGCACCTCAATCACGGTCACAACTGTTTGGGTGGCAACCTCGCGCACCTCTAGATAGCCCTCTTGCACCTCAATGGGCATGGGCAACATAACTGCTACCGGCTGGGTGGTTGGGGTGGCGAGTGTCACCGGGTCAGACCTAGGGGCCGAGGGCTTAGCGGCGGCGATCGCCACATCGGGAATGCCAATTAGCAGCGCATCTTCGCTGCTGAGTTGGTAAACTCGCTTCTCGATCGCCACCCGGTAGATGGGTAGCAGTTGAGGATTCAGGGTTTCGGCCAGCAGGCTGATCAGCAGGTGGTGCACCTCTGGCCACAGGTCAGGGTTTTCTAAATAGGGGTTCATCCCTGGAAACGGCAGCGGCATTTTGCCCGAGTTCCTAGTGTTTTGCTTTGATTGTACTTTTACCGATAGCCGGCCTGCTTTAACACCGCTTCTAACCAAGTTTGCGCATCAGGGGTTAGCGCCGGGGTTGGGGGCGGCTGCGTGTAGTCAATCCTGGCATGATAGCGACCGCGATCGTAGATCCCATCCAACACCGCTTGCAGATTAAGCAAAATAGCAGCATGGTCTGGCTTGAGGGGAATGGGAATGGTTGGCAAGGGCTCTTGCAGCTTGGCCCCGCCATAGTCGAAGCCACCAACCCGTAGGACATAAACCCCAGGTAGCTGGTGGAAAGTGACAAACTGCTGCACAGCACCAGCCCCACCCAGAGCGTCTCCGCCGATAGCAGCTCATCATAGATGTCGCCCAAGATGGTGCTCTTGCCGTAGCCCGCCGGGCCAATGATGGCGATCAATCGCTCTTTTTGCTCGTGGACGCCCCGTGCGATTGCCCCCATGTACTTCTCCCGCACCACCGCCCTAGGAATGCGCTCTAGAATCCTCGGATTCAGCGCCTCGCGGGCAGCGGTGGCTTGGGTCTGGATGGCTGAGAGGAGGTGGGGGGATGTAGATGTGGGGTGATGAGGTGGTGGGGTAGTGGGGAGCAGATTTCTTGAAAGATAAAGCGGTCAACGGGTTTGCCGTTGAAGAACTTGTTCACCGTTGACCAGGAGGCAATGGCTAGCTCGTTCGCGATCGCTTTTTGGGTCAGGTTTCTCACCAACAGCGCTTGCCGGGCCTGCTGCTGCCCTGCTTCAGATAGCTGTAGCGATCGCCCTGCCATTACCCGCGCCTGCTGTCTTTTCCTAAGCGACTGGCAAGATTACCCCTCGGTAGAGATCTACCATCGCGATCGTCAACCCAATGCTCTCTAGCACAACGGTATCCTCGGCTTGATAAACCTCCAAATGCCACTCATCCTGGGGTATGGGTACAGCCTCCTTGGGAAATCGCCGTCGCCAGCACTCCACTCGTCGCTCATCCTGGTCGATCAACACATACTCTTCCAGTGAAGCCAATTGCTGATAGTCCTTGAATTTCCCCCCCCGATCAAACTCTTCGGTAGAAGGCGACAACACCTCCACAATTAGTTTGGGATAGCGCTTAACGTAGCGATCGCCTAAATCGCGCGGGTCGCAGGTAACAAAGGCATCTGGGTAGTAAAAAAAATCAGCGGCATAGTTGACCTTGACATCGCCAGAAAAAAATTGGCAGTCACCGCCCCGCAAATGCAAATTAATTTCGGTCAGCAAATTGATGGTGAGGCGGCTGTGGTTGTCGCTGCCT
>CAYUBC010000327.1:0-5032 GCA_964442885.1 uncultured bacterium
CCGGAGGGTGGGCAAAGCCCTAACCGCAAGGGTTTCAGGACTTATGTGTACACGGTAGCCTGGGAGGGGTAGGGGTGGGCTAGGGGCTTTAATTTTGAATTTTGGCTGGGAATCCCCTCCTGGGAGGGGTAGGGGTGGGCTAGGGATTTTGAATTGCCTGAATAGGGGGATGTAAGAATGGCGTTGGCGACCTTGACCCAGGGGCAGCTTAAGCTGCTGGAGCTGTGTCCTCGACGGTTCCAATACACCTATTTAGACCAACTGGCGGTGCCGACCGAGCCGGCCATGCTGGAGCGCCAGCAGTGGGGGACACGCTTTCACTTGGTCATGCAGCAGCGGGAGATGGGCTTGGCGGTTGCGCCGCTGCTGGCCCAAGATCCAGCTCTGGAATCTGCGGTTCAAGCTTTACTGGCGACAGCTCCAGACCTGTTTTTGCCAGCTTCAGAGGCCGATTCTGTGAGATCGGCGGTCTCTGACCAGCGAGATCAACCCTTTCGCCAGAGTGAGCACCGCCGCAGTTTGACCTTCAATGGCTACAGTCTCACGGTGATTTATGACTTGCTGATGCTGACCCCCACCCAGGGGCAAATTGTGGATTGGAAGACCTACCTGCATCCGCCCGGTCAGCGGCAGTTAGCTAAGGAGTGGCAGACGCGCCTCTACCTCTATGTGCTGGCCGAGACTACGGATTTGGCCCCAAAGCAGCTCTCCATGAGCTACTGGTTTGTGCAACCCAATCTGTCGTCTCGGTCAGAAGGTCAACCTCCGGTGCCGCCTAGCCAGATTACCCTGACCTACTCGGCGGCCCAGCATCGCCGTACCGAGCGCGACCTGCGCCGCCTCACCGACCAGCTAACGGCTCTGCTCGCCAAAGCCGAGGATTTCCCGAAGGTAGCGGAAGCCGAGGGGCATTGTCTGCACTGTCCCTTTGCGGTGCGCTGCCAGCGGGTCTCAGAACGCTATGGGCAGGTCGGGCTATCGGATATTCCGCCCATCGACGCCATTGCCGAAGTGCCGCTGTAGAGTGGCGTTGTAAGGTGCCGCTGTAAAGTGCCGCTGTAAAGTGCCGCAAACTTACTGGTCAGGTCGCCTATGGCCCAAACCTGAGGTCGGCCACGCGATGTCAAATTCCCTAGCTAGCATAGGATCACAACTGAGGAACACAACCGATTTCGGGGGGCTTTATGGCACATCTTACCCAACGCCGTCAGCAAAACGTCCCCGGCGATACTTATGTAGACAGCTCTTGTATTGATTGCGATACCTGCCGCTGGATGGCTGCCGATGTCTTTAATCGCCAGGATGGGCAATCGGCGGTTTATCACCAGCCGCTTACCGAGGCCGAACGTCAGCGGGCACTGCAGGCGCTGCTGGCCTGCCCGACGGCTTCCATTGGCACGGTTGAGCTGCCAACGGAGATTAAGACCGTTCAAGCCTCGTTTCCGATTCCGGTTACCGATGGGGTCTACCACTGCGGCTACCATGCCGAGTCGTCTTACGGCGCGGCCAGTTACTTCATCCAGCGCCCTGGGGGCAATGTTCTGGTAGATTCGCCCCGGTTTGCGCCGCCCCTGGTCAAACAGCTAGAGGCCATGGGTGGGGTGCGCTACCTCTATCTCACCCATCGGGATGACGTGGCCGACCACGCCAAGTTTAGGGCGCACTTTGGCTGCGATCGCATCCTCCACACCGACGACATCACCCCCAACACTCGCGATATCGAAATTCCCCTGGCAGGCCGCGACCCCATTGCGCTGGCCCCAGATCTCACCATCATCCCTGTGCCTGGCCATACCAGAGGGCATACGGTGCTGCTCTATGACCACCGAGTCCTCTTCACTGGCGACCACCTGGCCTGGTCAGACCGGCTTCAGCATCTCCACGCCTTCCGTAACGCCTGCTGGTACTCCTGGGAGGTGCTGCAAGACTCCATGAAACAACTGCGCCACTATCGCTTTGAATGGGTGCTGCCCGGCCACGGACGCCGCCACCACGCCAATGCCACCAGCATGGCTGAAGAACTGGAAAAATGCATTGCCTGGATGGACACCGTAGCCTGAAGTCCCCCCCACCCCAACACCCCCCAACACCCCATGCCCTCCCCCGAATCCAAAGCCTTCAAAGATACCGTCGTGGCTCACCTCAACCAGGTCGCCCCAGTGACGGCGCGCGCTATGTTTGGCGGCTACGGCATCTATGCAGAAGGGGTGATGTTTGCGCTAATTGCCTACGAGGTGCTGTATTTCAAGGTGGATGAGGGCAATCGGGCAGACTACGAGGCGGTGGGGATGGGGCCCTTTATCTACAGCCGCGACGGTAAGGACATGGTGATGTCCTACTACCAAATTCCGCCCGATGTGTACGAGGACTTGGGTACGCTCTCCGATTGGGTAGACAGGGCGCTGGCGGCAGCCCGTCGCGGTAAGCGCAAACAACGGTCTTGAGTGCCCGCTGCTCTAGGTGCTTGCCACAGTGGGCACCGGATTCTGCTTTACCGATTTGGTTCGGTTGATAGGATCCATTCGAGCTTCTAAGCGCTTAAACACCATAGAGGCCAGGGAGGTCATTACCAGGTAGACAACCGCTACGGCCAGGTACACCTCAAAGGCTCGATAGGTGGTAGCCACCGTGAGCTGGCCCTGGCGGAAGAGTTCTTCAAAGCCGATTACAGCGGCCAAGCTGGTGTCTTTGATCAGGGTAATGAACTCGTTGCCCAGGGGCGGCAAAATGCGCCGAAATGCCTGGGGAAAGACCACGTAGCGCATGGTTTCAACCGGGTTCATGGCCAGGGATTCCCCAGCTTCCCACTGGCCCCGGTCGATGGATTGAATGCCGCCGCGCAGAATTTCCGCCAGATAGGCCGCAACGTTTAGGCTCAGGGCCAGCACCGCCGCAAAGAAGCGGTTGAAGCTGATATCAAACCCGATGCCCTGGAACAGCGCCGGTAGGCCGAAGTAAATCATAAACAACTGCACCAGCATCGGCGTGCCCCGGAAGAAGTCCACGTAGATGCGGCACAGCAGGCGCAGCGGCTTAAAGGGAGAAATCAGCGCAAAGGCGACCAGGGCTCCCCCAATTAGCCCGAAGAAGAAGGAAAAGACCGTTAGGAGAATCGTTACCCAGGCTCCCCGAATGAGGTTGCGGAAGAGCTGTGCCCAATTGAGCCCGGCGGCTGTGCCTGAACTCAGGGCTGGGGCAACTTCGGGTAATTCTGGTGGATCCGCCTGAAACCACTGGCGATAGATATCGGCGTAGGTGCCGTCTTGAATCAGTTGCCCCAGAGCGGTGTTGATGGCTTCTGCATCCTCGGAGCCTTTGGGCAGAGCAATGCCGTAATATTCCTCGGTCAGCAGTTCGCCGACAATTTTGATGCCCTGGAGGTTGGCCTCGTTAATAGCAAATAGGGTGACGGGCAGGTCGTTAACCACCGCATCTACCCGGCCATTCATTAACTCTTGCAGGGCCAGGGGAGCGCCGTCAAAGGTGCTAACGGTAGCGCCCTCTACCTGCGCGGCCTGGTCAGCACCGGTAGTACCAATTTGGACGGCAATGCGCTTGCCCGCTAAATCCTCAAAGGACTGAATTTCGTCGTTATCTTCCTTAACAGCGATGGCCAGACCGGCCTTGAAGTAGGGCCGAGAAAAGTCAATGGTTTGAGCCCGCTCAGCGGTAATGGTCATACCGCTAATGGCCGCATCCAGGGTTTTAGATTGCAGGGCTGGAATCAGCCCGTCAAAGGGCAGGCTGATGAACTTCACCTCTCGCCCGGCGGCCTCGCCGATGGCCTTCATCAGGTCAATATCAAAGCCAATTAAGTCGCCTGTGGCTTCATCCTTCATTTCAAAGGGCGGGAAGGCTGGCTCAGTACCAATCTCCCAAACGGCTGGAGCCTCCTGAGCCAGGCCGGGTAAGTACCCCAGACCCAGCATCATAACGAAGCCGCAACCCAATGCCAAAATCCGCTTTAGCCAGCGAGGGGAATGTTTAAGAATCATCACCGATTTACACCAACCACAATCGTTACAAGGCTGTAAAACAACACTACACAGGTACAGTGCATGAACCTTATAAACTTATGGAAGTGTAAAAATGTGTTGCTAGATACAGATAACTCTCGAAAATCAGTGGATTTTCTTTAAAAATTAAAGACATTCCCACCGGGTTTTGCCTGGCGCTTCTTGCTGTTTTAACCCTAGCTTTTGCCCCTATGACCGCCACTCTTCCTACGACCACAGCTTCCGTAATTGCCTGCGAAAACCTCTACAAAAGTTACGGGTCTTTAGAGGTGCTTAAAGGCGTCAGTGCCACCTTCCAAAAGGGTGATGTGGTGTCTATTATTGGCCCCTCTGGCTGTGGTAAAAGTACCTTTTTGCGCTGTCTTAATCGCCTTGAGGCCATTAACCAGGGGCGACTAGAGGTAATGGGGCAGGATGTGTCAGCCCCTAAGCTGTCTTGGAAGGCGCTCTATAACCTGCGCAGCCAGGTCAGCATGGTGTTTCAACATTTCAATTTGTTCCCTCATCTGACGGTGCTGGAAAACCTGATGCTGTCCCCCCGCCGGGTGCTCAAAGCGTCCCCGGCTGACTGCCAGGCCCTGGCCATGCATTACCTGAGCAAGGTGGGGTTATCGGAACGGGCTGATGCTTACCCAGAGCAGCTATCCGGCGGCCAGAAGCAGCGCGTCGCCATTGCTCGCAGCCTCTGTATGAAGCCCGAAGCGATTTTGTTTGATGAACCCACCAGCGCCCTTGACCCGGAACTGGTGGGCGAAGTGCTGGGGGTTATGCGGCAACTGGCCGAAGAAGGCATGACCATGGTAGTTGTGACCCATGAAATGCAGTTTGCTCGCGAAGTTTCTAACAAGGTGCTGTTCTTTAACGCCGGGGTGATCGAGGAAGCAGGCCAGCCTGAGGCAGTATTTACTAACCCCAGCAGCGATCGCCTGAAAGCCTTCCTGCGCCGGTTGAGCCAGCATTAAGGCGATTCCTTGGAAAGATTATTCCTCTGCGTAGGATGGGCAAAGGGCCTTGCC
>CAYUBC010000328.1:0-5025 GCA_964442885.1 uncultured bacterium
ATCATTGACTGGCACCTGCACAGTCGAGGCTGCCTACTGCGGTTTTGCGATCGCGCCTACAAGCACCGAGAGGCTGCCCCGTCGCCCACCGCTACGCTCGCCAGGGGCGACTCTCCCCTCATGGCCGCCGGAGCCTGGAAAGCCCTCAAAGCCTATCTGCAAACCGCCATCGCTCCACCACCCCACACCGATTTCGCGGGCTTTGGGGAAGGGGCGATTGAGTTTATCGAGCTATTGCCAACCTTTGAGCCTCACATTGACCTGGCTCGCCACACGCCATCCCCCTGGGATGGAGCTTTTCATCTGTACAGTGGTCTGCGGTTTTTGTTAGGTGGCCACTGACCAATATTCAGCGACTGACTGAAGGATGCTGACTCACGACTTCTCGACATCTAAGACTGCAAACCCCGTTGCTAGACGTTCACGAAGGTCGGCGCAAAATTTAGAGAAACACGCCCGGATCAACCTTAAAGAGAGTAGCCAATGCTTGAATTTGAGTGATCGAGGGGGTGCGATCGCCCACGCCTACTGCCGCCGCCCCATTACCTCAGGGCCGTCTGGAAGAGGGGACTGGCTTATAATCACATATCAGACTCCAACCTGGCGTCCCACCTATGACCGTCACTCCTCTTCCACGCAGCACTCTGCGACTCATTTCCACGGTTGATTATCACCGTATGGCCGAGGTCGGCATTCTGGCGGCAGATGAGCAGGTCGAGCTACTTGCCGGACAAATCGTTCAAAAAATGCCCAAGGGCCCTGCTCACAGCGCTTTGTGTAAACGCATGGAAAAACTACTAGAGCGTCGTCTGGAAGACCAGGCCCTGGTGCGCCTGCAAGATCCCATCCAACTTGATGCCTATTCAGAACCTGAACCCGACCTTGCCGTTGTTCATCCCAGCGAGAGCTTCTATGCGGATAATCATCCAACTCCCCGCGAAGTCTACCTAATCATTGAAATTTCTGACACCACCCTTGAGCGTGACCTGGGCAGCAAAGCCGACCTTTACGCCGCTGCTGGTATTCCAGACTACTGGGTAGTTAACATAGCAGCGCAGCAACTGCACGTTTTCCGAGAACCTGGAGCAGATGGTTATCAACGCCAGTTGATTTTAAGAGCCCAACAGCCCATTACCCCGTTAGCCTTTCCCGATTGCACCCTGACAGTTCAGGACTGCTTCGGTACGTGATGGGCCATTGGGAATACCGCCTCATAGGCAATATTTTGAGTTTTGACGCTGCACTAACCTTAAGTCAAAGAAAGGAGCTGCGTGGAGCAACTCCTTTCCAATGTCGTCATTTTCCGTATCCTGCCTTTCCGGCCAAGTTCAAACCTGGCCAGGGAGAAGGCTATCTGGTCTTAACCGTTTTGGCCATATCCATAAACGGCGACATGCTAGGCCCGGGCCGACGGCGGCGGGGCAGGGCAGTTGCGCCAGGGGTAGCTACATAGTCCGCCGCAAAGCTGGGTAGCGGGCCAGTAGCCTGAGCAGGCTTAGCCATTACAGCTGCTACAACCGGGGTTGGCGCAGGAGCCGCCATGGCCGGGGCGGCGGCCACTGGTGCTGGCGTCGGTTCTGTTGGGGCGGCAGCTACCGGCTTAGCCGCTGGGGCAACCGCTGCCTCTGGCTTGCTGTCACTGCCTGCTTCGTTGATTTCCAGGTAAAATTCTGACTTTTTCCCCAGCCCTACCAGGCCGCCAATGGTCTTAAAAATCCCCCCGATGAGACCAAAAACAGCCCCGAAAATAGACTTGATTAAACCCATGGGTGTGTCCTTCTAACCGGCTTTTCTGAATTAATTATCAAGTTCCGTTACGCACTCTTACTCAAGATCACGGCATCCAGACAAAAAAGTTAACACTCAAAGTAGTGTCGCCCTGGTCAACCAGGGCAGGACGGGTTAGGGCGCAGATTTGGGCGGGTTTAGCTATCCCTTGCCGGTAGGGGATGGGTTAAAAACGCGAATTCCTGCACAACCTGCCCACCAAGCAGGTGCTCCTGGATAATGCGCTCAATAACCGCTGGCGTGGCGCTGTGGTACCAGACCCCATCGGGGTAAACCAGGAGGATAGGCCCGCTCTGGCAAACGCGCAGGCAGTTGGCCTTGGTACGAAACACTGAGGTGGGGCGGCTAGCCAGGGGAATATCGAGTTGGAGTTCCTTGAGGCGATTTTTCAGGTAGTCCCAGGCTTCTAAGCCAGTCGCTTTGTCGCAGCATTTAGGCTTAGTCTGGTCAGCGCACAAAAATATATGGCGTTGAATAGTGGTTAAGGCCAGGGCATTCGCGCAATGGGTGAGGGTAGCCTGAGCGTCGGTAGCGCTAGTCATCGGCAGCAGCGGTGATTTCCGTTGGAGGTTCCACATCCGATTCTAAGCCAGGGGTTGGTGCCTCTGGGGAACTGGCGGCTTCGTCAACCACCGCTGCCGGTTCGGGGGATGGCTTAAGCTCAGCTGTCGGTTCTAGCGGTGCGGCTGGCGGATGGCCATGGTTGCTATCGAGCGGGGTTGGGCGAATGCGCCGAATTGGCAGGTTGGCAATTAGCGCGGTAACCCGCTGGTCGCTCTCCAGACTAAATTCCAGGTGCTCCTGGTCGAGCTCAACGTAGCGAGAGACCACCTCAAGAATTTCCTGGCGCATTTTTTCGACTAGGTCGGGGGTGAGGTCAGTGCGGTCGTGGGCCAGCACAAATTGCAGCCGCTGTTTTACGGCGGCGCGGCTGGTGAGGGTGCGATGGCGGTTAAAGAGTTTATCCAGGAGTTCGCTAAGCATGGGGGCTGGTTGAGAGGGGTGACATCGTAAACCGGAGGGGCAAGCGCTGGTCGGGCCGTTCCTTAACCGCGCAAAAATCGCCGGAGGCGGCTAAACAGGTCGTCGTGGGAGGCGGTTAAGTCCAGTAGGGGCACCTCTTCACCCAGCAGACGGCGGGCCACGTTGTTAAAGGCCACCCCAGCCAAGGAAAGCTTAGGTTCTAGCACCAGCGGCTCGCCCCGGTTAGAAGACACAATCACCCGCTCGTCATCGGGGATTACGCCCAACAGGGGCACGGCTAGAATATCCAGCACGTCCCGTACCGACATCATTTGCTCTTCCTGCACCATAGCAGGCTTGAGGCGGTTGACCAGGAGTTTGGTATGCCTCACGTCGCTGGCCTCTAGCAGGCCCACAACCCGGTCGGCATCGCGCACCGCAGAAATTTCTGGCGTCGTTACTACAATTGCCTCATTAGCGGGGGCGATCGCGTTTTGAAAGCCCAACTCAATGCCCGCCGGACAGTCAATCAAAATAAAGTCGTATCGCCCCTTTAGCCCCCCGACTAGTTCCTTCATCTGGTCGGGGGTAATGGCTTCTTTGTTGCGGTTCTGGGCCGCCGCTAGCATGGCCAGGTTGGGCTGGCGTTTGTCTTTAACCAGGGCCTTCTCCACCGGGCAATCCCCAGCCAGCACGTCTAGCGCCGTATAGACAATCCGGTTTTCTAACCCCAGCAGCAGGTCAAGGTTACGCAAACCAAAGTCCGCATCGATCACCACAACCTTCTGGTTGCGTTGGGCCAGGGCCATCCCCAGGTTGGCGGTGCAAGTGGTTTTTCCGACCCCACCTTTGCCGGAGGTCATTACAATGATGCGCGTCATGGGCCAACCTAACGTTCTTACGTCTAATCAACAACTCAACGAAATTTTACGAGCAATTGCCCGAAGTGAGTCACCGGTTCTAAGGAGAAGTACAGCAATCTTAAGGCAGAGGGGGAAGGGGGAAGACCGAAGAACGAAGAGGGAAGAACGAAGAGGGCGGAGGGGGAAAGAATTTGGTTATGGCAGCATCTCTAGCTTCTCCTTCTGACTTCTGACTCTCAGATTCTGCTCCTGCCTAGCTACCGTTAATTTAATCGTCAATTTAATCGTCGAAACCCAGACCACCGGGGCTGAGGTGGTTACGGGCAAAGTCCTGGGCGCGGGCAATGCGGATCGTATCGGTGCTGACGTAGGCGACCTCTGGCCAGTACTCGGCGGGGGGAGTATCAGGAGGACGGGCTACCAGGTCGGCAATCCGGAGTTGGGTGGGCTGCATGTGCAGGGCCATAATCCGGCCAGCGCGGTTACCCTTTGACCCGGCGTGAGCCATGCCGCGCAGCCGTCCCCAAACCAAAATATCGCCTTCAGCAATGAGGGCACTACCGGGGTTAGTATCGCCCAAAATTACGATGGTGCCGGGGTGGCAAATATCTACCCCCGATCGCACCGTGGTTTGCAGATACAGGGGCTCGGCCAGGGGTTGCCCCGGCGTTGGCGGCGACTGCACCAGGTGTTCTACCGGGTTTTGTTGATCAACGGAATAGCCCTGGGTAACCGCGGCTAACGCTGTTTGGCGGCGACGGGTTAACACGCGCTTGAGTACCAGTTGAGCATCGGCCAGGGCCTCCGCTAAAGCTTGAAGCTGGCGGCCATCGAGCAGGCGATCGCCCGCCTGTAGGTGTACCTCCGTCTGGGCCTGCCAGAAGCGTTCGCCGCCGTCCAGACGCTGTTTGAGCTGTTGCAGCACATCCATCCAGGCGGTGCCCCCAACCTCAGTGTCACTCTCCGGAGGCAGCACCAAGACCAGTCGCCCGGCTTCGCTGGTCAGGCTAACCTGGCTGTAGGCTGCGACCGCTGCCGGTTCGGCGGAGCTATCGGACACGACTGCTGAAGGGGAAAATTCAGACACCATAGAACTTGCCAAGGCTACCGAGGGCTTAACCATGACCTATTACAGCACAGTCTTCAAAGTGGCGATCGGTTTCTTGACCGTCCCCTTGCCAGGAAGCCAACCCGGTTAGCTATGATAGGGAGGGTTCACTACGGCGTTGGTGACTGCCAACAATGTTTTACGATCTATGTTTCTTCTGAACGGGAACCGTGTTGTGTCGGTGGCAGTAGACCAGGCTCAGACCTGGAAACTTTAAGCCTGATGCCGAGGTACCCACCTGGTTTATCCAGGTCGAAGACTGAGGTAAGACGGCGCTGCGGTGAACCCTTTAGAAATTCCTTT
>CAYUBC010000329.1:0-865 GCA_964442885.1 uncultured bacterium
CCGCTGCCATAGCCGATTGCGCTCTTGCCCACCGACCAGGGCAACAAGGCCCCAGGTACCGTGGTTGTGAATGGTAGAACGATGGCCCGGCAGCCAGGCCACCATTTGTAGGGTAAGCGGAAAGTCGTACTCTCGGTAGAGGAATTGAACGCTCCAGCCGGTTTGGGGCGAAGGCGGCTGGTACTCCATCTGCAACCAGTAGGAGCTAATTAGCAGCTTGCGCACTAAGGGGGTCATGGCCTCCAGGCGGCTGATGTCGTCCGAGTGGGCGGCGAGAATGTCCTCTAGATCGGTCAAAAACCGATAGAGGCGATAGTAGCGCTCTGGTTCTGGCACGTCGGGGTCGCCAAAGCGGCGGTGTTGGCCATCGTCGGTTACAAGCCAGTTGTAATTGCCCATAGGGGTAAAGGGGCTGGAGAATGGTAAGGGTAGATGGGTTAAGGGTAGCAGTACCGCCGGGGCAGGCAAGCCACCCGGCCCCTCATTGTTGAGATCTAAGTTGCTAAGACCCGACTGGATCCAGACGAATTAATCGCCCCTGGGGATCGTCGGTGAGGACGTAGAGAAAGCCATCTGGCCCCTGGCGCACGTCGCGGACTCGTTGCCCAATGGCAATGGCGGTTTGGGTGACCACGTTGCCCTCCGCATCGACCTCAAGCCGTCGCACATCCTGGGACACTAGCCCACCCGCGAAGAGATGCCCCTGCCATTGGGGGTAGCGATCGCCCCGATACACCGCCAACCCGGAAGGCGCGATGGCGGGTGTCCAGATTGTTTTGGGATCGACCATGCCGGGGCGCGATCGCTCGCTGGTAATTTCGCCGCCAGAGTATTCAGCATCGGCGTTCGGGTATCCCCAGCAGCG
>CAYUBC010000329.1:875-5016 GCA_964442885.1 uncultured bacterium
GGCCAGCCGTAGTTGGCACCGGGCTGAAGCTGGTTGAGTTCATCGCCACCCCGCGAGCCGTGTTCAGTAGCCCAGATTTGGCCAGTGGCGGCATCAAGCGCTAACCCCTGGATGTTGCGATGGCCATAACTCCACATCAGCGGATCGGCCTCTGGGTTGGCCAAAAAGGGATTGTCAGCAGGGGCTGTGCCATCCCCTTGAAGCCGCACGATAGACCCCAGGTGACTCTTCAAGTTTTGAGCCTGGTTACGAATCAGAGCGCCCTCCAGTTGGGCCGGTGGGTTGCCGCCATCGCCAATGGACACCAGCAGGGTATTGTCGGGTAGCCACAGCAGACGAGAGCCAAAATGCTGACCGCCTTCTTTGGTACGGTTGACGTCAAAGATTACGCTCCAGTCCGTCAGGGCACGATTATCGGCGCTGAGGCGGGCGCGGGCCACACGGGTGTGGTTAGCGCTGCGGGTGCCGTGGGCATAGGCAACGTAAACCCAGCGGTTTTCTTCAAATTGGGGATGCAGGGCTATGTCTAACAAGCCACCCTGGCGCAGGGCTAAGACCTCCGGCACGCCACTCAGGGGAGTAGGGTCAAGCTGGCCGTTAACGACCCGGCGCACTCGCCCGGGTCGCTCAGTAATCAGCATCGAGCCATCCGGTAGCCAGGCCATGCCCCAGGGATGTTCCAGGCCATCCACCACAGTGACGGGCTGCACAGCGTAGACTACCGCTACAGCGGTTGCAGGGGCGGCGGAACTGGCTGGGTTGGCGGTAGTTGCCAGATCTTCAGCGGGGGCGGCGGGGGCCGCCGAGGGCGCAGAGGGGGAGATGGCAGAGAGTGTGCAACTGGTTAGGGCTACGGCGGCGGCTACGGGTAAGCCGACCAAGCCAGCGCCCCGGGCCAGGCGTCTGGAGAAACAAGAGAAAGGGTTCAACATAGGCGATGGCTAGGCACGTTTAAGTTTCGTATGGGTGCCCTAATCCTCCAGGGGAATGGGGCACGCTAAGGCCGTGTTTTTATCTGGCAATGGATTTGGCTATGCTCTCGTCGGTGCTCCACTCCTTAATTATGATCAGCGGCAAGGGCGGTGTGGGTAAAACCACGCTCTCCTGTAGTCTGGCTCGTCAACTGGGGCAGCGCTATCCCCACGACACCGTGCTGCTGCTGTCTACCGACCCGGCCCACTCCCTGGGGGATGTCTTGCAGATGGTGGTGGATAACACGCCCAGAGCCCTGGACGATCGCCCCAATGTGCAGGTGCGGGCACTGGATGCAGCGGCCTTGCTGGAGCAGTTTCGAGGCGATTATGGCGACACCCTGGAACGCATCGTCGAGCGGGGCAGCTTTGTCGAAGGGGAAGACCTGCGGCCTGTTTGGAATATGACCTGGCCGGGGCTGGATGAGCTGATGGCGCTGCTGGAAATTCAGCGGATTTTGCGCGATCGCGAAGCCGACCGCATCATCGTTGATATGGCCCCCAGCGGCCACACGCTGAACCTGTTTGCGCTGATGGATTTTCTGGATGCGCTGTTGGCCTCCCTGGCTCAATTTCAGGAAAAGCATCGCTACCTGACCCAGACTTTGACTGGCCACTACACCCCCGACCAGGCCGACGCGCTAATCCAAACCCTACAGCATGACCTGCAAGCGGGCCGGAGTCTAATGCAAAACCCCCAGCAAACGGCCTGCTGGGTCGTGGCTATTCCTGAACCGTTGAGCCTGCTGGAGAGCCAGCGCTTTATCGAAGCGCTGGGGCGGCTGCATATTCCCCTGGGGGGTGTGGTCGTTAACCGGCTGGGAAGCGAGGGGGGGCAGATGCCGCCATCTCAGCACGACATGATGGCCAAATTTCGCCAGCTAGCCCCCGCACAGCCTGTTTGGTGGGTGCCGCTACAGGCGGTAGAACCCGTGGGTGGCCCGGCTCTGGACCAGATTCTACCCCAGGTGCAATCGCTGGATGCCTTACCGCCGCCTGGTCAGATGCCCATGCTAAGCTGGCCCAGCCCTATCTCTCCTGGGCTGGAGGATTTTGTGGCCGCCGGACGCCGCTTGCTGGTGGTAGGCGGCAAGGGCGGGGTCGGCAAAACCACGGTATCCGCTGCAATTGGCTGGGCTCTTAGCGATCGCTATCCTGATCGTCGCCTGCGAGTTATTTCCATTGACCCGGCCCACTCCCTGGGCGATGCCTTTGGCCAACCCCTCAGCCACGAGCCCACCCAACTGCGGCCAAACCTGGAGGGCCAGGAAATTAGCGCCGCTGTCATGCTCGACCAGTTTCGGAACGATTACCTCTGGGAACTGGCCGATATGATGGGCGGCGATGACGCTGGCCTGGAGGGGCTGCACCTGGTTTATGGCCCTGAGGCCTGGCGGCAAATTGTGGCCCAGGCCCTGCCCGGCATTGATGAAATGCTGGCGCTGATCACCGTTATGGATTTGCTGGAGCGCAATGAGCAGGATTTGATTGTGCTGGACACGGCTCCTACCGGCCACCTGCTGCGCTTTCTGGCCATGCCCACCGCCCTGAGCGATTGGCTAGGGTGGATTTTTAAGCTGTGGATGAAGTACCGCGATGTGGTTGGGCGGGTTGACTTCATGGGACGGCTACGCACCCTGCGCCAGCGAGTGGTTGCGGCCCAAACCAAGCTCAAAGACCCTACCCATACGGAATTTATTGGGGTGGTGCAAAATCAATCGGCCATTCTGGCGGAGGCTGAGCGGCTGAGCCAGACCTTAGCCACCCTGGGCCTAGCCCAGCGCTACATCGTCCACAATCGCTATACCGCGGGCAGAGAACTGCCGCCGGGCCATTTTCTTAGCCAGACTGTGGTGCGCCTGCCTGCCCTGCCACCTACCCATCTCGCCCTGGAGCAGGTAAAAGGGGCGGCTCATCTGTTGTTGGAACCGCTGCCCCCCGGAGCGCGTTGATAGGACGTTGCCTGGCCAAAGCAGCGACCCCTAAGGAACGCGGGCCTTTTAGTAGCATTTTTGTAGGTCAGGCATCCTGCCTGATAGTGGACAGCCAGAACAGCTATGCCACGTTATTTAGGTCGCGATCTTACCCTGCGGTCAAAAGAAAACGCCAATAGGGGTATAGCTGTTTGTTACAATTTTGAACGCGCTTCATTTAGCGACCGGCTCGGTCGGCCTGCGTTCGGCGGCTTCATTTACCTGTAACCACACCTAAAGGGGCATTTTTAATGAATATGGCACAATATCCCTCCTTGCAGCCTGCCCGCCCCATTGACCGTGCCTCCCTGGAAAGTGTGTTGCAGTCTTCTAAACCCGCCACTCCCCATTGGACGATTGAAGCCAGTGAAGAGCTGTATCGTATTCACAGCTGGGGCAACCCTTACTTTTCCATCAATGCAGCAGGCCATTTAACGGTCTCTCCCAAGGGCGATCGCGGCGGTTCTCTCGACATCTTCGAGCTGGTTGAAGCCATCAAGCAACGCAACCTCAACCTGCCGCTGTTGATTCGCTTTCCCGATATTCTGGAAGACCGCATCGAGCGCATCAACGCCTGCTTTGCTAAGGCTATTGCTCGCTACAAATATAATGGCGTCTACCGGGGCGTGTTCCCGGTTAAGTGCAACCAGCAGCGGCAGTTGCTGGAAGATGTGGTGCGCTTTGGCAAAGCCTACCAGTTTGGCCTGGAAGCCGGGTCTAAACCTGAGTTGTTGATTGCCCTGGCCACGCTGGATACGCCCGGAGCCCTGCTCATTTGCAACGGCTATAAAGACCGAGACTACATTGAAACCGCCATGCTGGGCCAGCGCCTGGGTCAGCAGCCGATCATTGTGATCGAACAGATGGCGGAGGTAGACCTGGCCATTGCCGCCAGTCGGCGACTGAACATTCGCCCGGTGCTGGGGGTGCGGGCCAAGCTCAGCACCAAGGGCAGCGGACGCTGGGGCATCTCAGCGGGTGACCGGGCCAAGTTTGGCCTCACCGTGCCCGAAATTTTGGTCGTAGTCGAGCGACTGCGCCAGGAAGACATGCTCGACTGTCTGCAACTGCTTCATTTTCACATTGGTTCCCAAATTTCCGCCATCAGCGTGATTAAAGAAGCCCTGCGAGAAGCCAGCCGTATCTACGTTGAGTTGGCCGGGTTAGGGGCCAACATGCGCTACCTGGATGTTGGCG
>CAYUBC010000330.1:0-3086 GCA_964442885.1 uncultured bacterium
CGAGGCCGCCCTGCTGGGGGCGCATCACACCCTGCTAGAGCGCTATCCCCACCGATATCAGGAGATGCTCAGCTTTTACCTGGCCCGCCGGGAAGAAAAGCACATCAATGAGTTTCTCCAGGGTGGATATTTAGCGGTAGAGCTAGCGGCACGCAGCATTGAGCATTTGCACGTTCATTTTGCCAATATCCCCACCGCAACGGCAGAAATCGCCCACGTATTTAGCCATGTTTCCTACAGCGTCACGGCCCACGCCAAGGATATTTATCTCAGCGACCCAGGAGCCCTGAGCCGACGCTTTGCCAGGGCAGAGTTTGTGCTCACCTGCACCGACTACAATTGCCGCTATCTGGAGTCGATTTCCACCTCGGAAACGCCCATCTACCGCTCCTACCACGGCATTGATTTGAGTCGGTTTAATCCCTCTCGCCAGCCGGGGGATGCAGACTCTCCACGGCTCGATGTAGACGTGCCATCTGACCTGAAACATCAACCGGAAATTGGAGAAAATAGCCAGGATTTAGCCCTAGATTCGGTTTTTCCCTCAGCAAGTCAGTCCCTAGAGCCGTTATTTTTCCCAGACACCCAGTTTCTCGGCATGGACGCCGCTCCGGTGAAAATTCTTTCCGTAGGGCGCTTCTGCGAAAAGAAGGGCTTTCCCTACCTGTTCCAAGCCTGCCACCTGCTGAAGGAATCACTAATTGCCTTTGAGTGCCGCATTGTCGGCTACGGGCCAATGCAAGCTGAGCTAGAAGCCATGATTGCAGAGTTGGCCCTGGCTGAGCACGTTACTCTGGTGGGTCAACTCACTCAGGATCAGGTGATTGAGCAATACCGCTGGGCGGATATGTTCGTGCTGCCCTGCCTGGTGACAGAGGATGGCGATCGCGATGGCATCCCTAACGTCCTGCTGGAAGCTATGGCAATGGGCGTGCCGGTGATTTCTACCACCATCTCCGGCATCGTAGAGCTGATTGAGTCTCGCCACAACGGCCTGCTGGTACCCCCCAACGATGGGGTCGATTTAGCCGCCGCCATCGCCCTGCTCACCCAGGACGACCGACTGCGGCATCGCCTGGGTCAGGCCGGTTGTCGCACCGTCAGACAACACTTCACCCTGGAGCGCAACGTTGGCCAGGTCAAAGACCTGCTGCTCACCACCCTCTGCACTCCCTCCCCTGCGCCCCAACTCTCCCCTTCCCTGGAGGCTCTGATTCGATGAAACGCTTGATGTTCTATTGCCAGCACATCCTGGGCATTGGCCACCTGGTTCGCAGCATGGAAATTGTGCGCGGCCTGACGGAGGACTTTGCCGTGTGCTTCATCAACGGCGGCGAGGCGATCGCCGGGTTCGACATTCCCCCTGGCATTGAGGTGGTGCAACTGCCGCCCCTCAAAACCGACAGCGAATTTACCGAACTGCAACTACCCGATGGCTTTGCCACTCTGGACGACTTGTTTGCCAGCCGCAG
The DNA here is from genome assembly GCA_964442885.1 of uncultured bacterium. Classification (GTDB taxonomy): domain Bacteria; phylum Cyanobacteriota; class Cyanobacteriia; order Phormidesmidales; family Phormidesmidaceae; genus Nodosilinea. Next base: position 1,473 of record CAYUBC010000330.1, read on the forward strand.
CCAGCAAATGCTCGCCGCCCTGGCCCAGTTTCGCCCCGACGTGCTGATGGTGGAGTTGTTTCCCTTTGGCCGCCGCCGCTTTTCCCCAGAAATTCTGCCGCTGCTAGAGCAGGCCCGCCGCCAGGGTGCCCAGGTGGTGTGCAGCCTGCGCGACATTGTGGTGACTAAGCAAGACCAGGGCCGCCACGAAGCCAAAGTCTGCAAGCTGATTAACCAGCACTTTGACCTGGTGCTGGTGCACGGCGACCCTCAGTTTATGCCCCTGGAGCGCAGCTTTGGCCGGGTTGAAGATTTGCACTGCCCGGTGGTCTACACCGGCTATGTGGTGCAGGAAGAAGGCGAAGGCGCAGATGCACCGGCCTCTCTGGCCCCGCTGCCCGCCGTGCCCTACCTGCTTACCTCCGTCGGCGGTGGCCGCTTTGGCCATGAGCTGCTGCGCTGCGTGGCCCAGGCCAGCGGGCTGTTGGCCCAGCATCTGCCCCATCACATCTATATGTTCACCGGGCCGTTTTCCCCGCCTGAGGTAGTGGCTGAGTTGCAGGCGATCGCCGCCACCCAGCCGAACCTGACCGTAGAACGCTACACCCCCGACCTGATGGCCTGCATGCGCCAGGCCGATCTTTCCATCAACATGGGGGGCTACAACACCACTCTAAACGTGCTGAAAACCGGGGTGCGCTCCATGCTGCTGCCCTTTACCGGCAACGGCGACCAGGAGCAAACCATCCGTGCCGAACGGCTGGAAGCCCTGGGCGTAGTCTCAGTGATTCGCCCGGCGGATTTACAGCCCGACCGCTTTGCCCAGCGCGTCGTGGACTATCTACAAACCACCCCATCCCCCATTCAGTTTGACCTCAACGGCGTGGCTAAGACCGCGTCCCTGCTGAGAGAGCTAACTCAACAACGGCAGATTGCTTGACGCTGTGCTCAGCGTTGCTCCCTACCATCGCGCATCTAGAGTTCAAAATCGAAAATCGACCCACCCCTGCCCCTCCCTGGAGGGGATAGCGAGCCAAAAGCCAAAATCGACCCACCCCTGCCCTTCCCTGGAGGGGATAGCAAGCCAAAATCTAAAATCCAAAATCCAAAATCATGCTCCCTCAACGAATCTGTATCACCACCCTCGAATTCCCCCCCGACGTCGGCGGCGTCGGCGAATCGGTGCACCGCATTGCCCACATGCTCAAGGACTTAGGCTACGACGTCCATGTGGCGGTGTTCCATTCCAAACAGCGCAAGGAGGATGGCTTGCAGCGATCGCGCTGTGAATCCGCCATCCAGGACGGCATTGTGGTGCATCGGCTGTTCCCGGCGACTCGTTCCGAGGAGGCAATCATACAGGACTTTCTCAGCGAAGTTTTCTTTTTGCTGGAGCAACTGCATCGGCAGTATCAGTTCGATTTGTTCCACGGTTTCTTTATCAACGAAACTGGCTTCTTGACTACCCTGTTGGCTAAGGAACAGGGGGTGCCGGTGATTAACAGCGTGCGCGGCAGCGACCTGCACAAGCACGTCTTTAACCCCAAGCAGCATGGCCAGGTGGCCTGGACCTTGGCCCAGTCTGACTGGGTTACCTTTGTCAGTCAGGCGTTGCAACGGCGGGCCTGGGTGCTG
>CAYUBC010000330.1:3096-5013 GCA_964442885.1 uncultured bacterium
CCGGAGATTCGCCACCGCACTACCGCGTTCTGGAATTCCATTCAGCCGGTGGAGTTTGACGCCTTGCCAACGCCGCCGGGGTGCGATCGCCTCCAGGGGACTGTCATCAGCTCTGTAGGCCGCTTCCGGGACAAAAAAGGGCTGGAATTTCTGCTCGATGCCTGCGCCACCGTGGCAGAAACTACCCCCATCACCCTATTGCTGGTGGGCGACTATGCCGACCGGGAGCGCTCCTACTGGCAGCAGCAGGTTGAGGCCAGCCCCATCGCCGACCGGGTCATTCTCACCGGCATGGTCGAGCGCACCACCGCCCTGGCCTACCTGCCCCACATGGATATTTTTACCGTGCCCTCCCTCCACGATGGCTGCCCCAACGCCATGCTGGAGGCCATGCTGGCCGGTCGCGCCATTGTTGGCACCGAGGTGGATGCGATTGGGGAAATTTTGCGCGATCGCATCAACGCCCTGGTGATTCCTCCTGGCGATAGCGCAGCCCTGGCCCTAGCCCTGAAGCAACTAATTGCCGACCCGGCTTTGCGCCACCAGCTTGGCCAGGAGGCCCGCACCACGGTGCTGACTGACTTGGCCCCGGCGGTAGAGCAGGCCAACTGGGCCAGAGTCTACGAGCAAGTGCTGACGCCAGTTAAAGCTACCGTGTTTGCCTTTAGCGCTTAGGCCGTGCTGAAAGGCAGAAGGCAACTCGCGCAGCGTCGCCGGGAGGCGTCAGGCAGACAGAGAATTCCCGGTTACCCAGAGGCTTCCGCCTCAGCACATTGTCATCGTTGTTTTGCATCCCACGGGCTCAGCCCTCCAGTAGTTTATTCTTCGACAGCGGAGACTTTTACCATGCAACCCAATGTCACCATCATTGTTTCTCCCCGTGAGCGGTTTAGCTATGCTCAGCAGTCCCTAGAGAGCATTTACACCCAAACCGACTATCCTTTTAAGCTGATTTATGTGGATGGCGGTTCCCCTGCTTACTTACGGGAATATCTCAGGAACCGGGCGGCGGAATTTGGCTTTGAGATTATCCGCACGGATTATTTCCTGGCTCCCAACCAGGCCCGTAACCTGGGGCTGGCCAAGGCCGATACCGAGTATGTGCTGTTTGTCGATAACGATGTGGCCGTTACCCCTGGCTGGTTGGCCCAGCTCGTCGCCTGTGCCGAGGAAACGAACGCCACCGTGGTGTCTCCCCTGACCTGCATTGGCCAGCCGCTGCACCAGCGCATTCACCTGGCGGGTGGCGAGTCCCATGTGGTGCTGGAGGTGAAGGGTGACAGCATGCGCCGCCGCATCCACGAAAAGCACTACTTCGTCAACCGCCCCGTGGCCGATGTGCAGGATAAGCTGGTGCGGCAAGCCTGCGAGTTTGCCGAATTCCACTGCGTGCTGGTGCGGCGCTCGATTTTTGAGGCCACTGGGCCGCTGGATGAGCAGTTGCTCAGCACCCGCGAACATACCGATTTCTGCCTCAATGTGGGCCAGGCGGGCGGTACCGTTTACTGCGAACCGGCCTCCGTGGTCACCTACGTGCCAGAGGTGCTCTGGCGCTGGGGCGACCTGGCCTACTTCATGCTGCGCTGGAGTGATGATTGGGAACTCCGCAGCCTCAAGCACTTTCGCCAGAAGTGGGATTTGAAAAAAGACAAATATTTCAAAAAGCGCTACAACCGCCTGGGCTATCGCCGTCACCAGGCCTTTGTCAAACCCTGGGTAGAGCGACTCACCTTTGGCTATGCACCACCGATGCTGGTCAACGCCGCTATTGCCGCCGAGCGCCAACTCAACCGCTGGGTAACGGCCCGGTACAACCGCCTGCATCTGTTACCTAAGACCGCAGAGGCAACCAAGTCCGCTGCAATAGCCTCTGCCCAAGTCCAAAAAACCCCTGCTAGAACGGTCTAATTTCTCAGG
>CAYUBC010000331.1:0-1562 GCA_964442885.1 uncultured bacterium
ATCCAAAATCCAAAATCTAAACCCCAAAATACCTGGTCGGAGGATCCAAAATCAGCCTGGTCAGACAATCCAAAATCCAAAATCTAAAATCAACCTTAAGAGGGGGGTAGGGGTGACAGCCTCATCGGGTCAATTCAGGTTATAAGGTACTGTGAAGGCAAGGCAATTGAGCCAGAGCTGTGATTTTGGAGCAGGGCTGTAGTCTTGACTGTAGTAATTCCTCAGCAACTCGACCTCCTCAGGCACGATATATCAGAGTGGAATCGCTGGCGGCTAGAGCAAAGCTATGCCAGCACTGGGTTTGGTGCCCTTGATTTAAGCGGCATTAACCTCAGCCAGGCCAATCTCCAAGGGGTAAACCTGCGGGGAGCCAACCTGAGCCACAGTATTCTCACCGATGCTGATTTGAGCGGTGCTGACCTGAGCGGCGCTAACCTAACTGGTACTGACCTGCGCAATGCTGATTTGAGCCGAGCTAACCTGAATCACGCTTGCCTCTATCGGGCTATTCTAATCACCGCTAATTTGTTTAGAACCATGCTTAAGCGGGCTAACCTCAGCGAGGCAACGCTGATTGAAGCCGAGCTAGGCGGGGCTAAGCTCATGGCTGCTAATCTCTGCGAAGCAACATTAATTGGCGCTAAGCTGGCCAATGCCGCCATGGACGGGGCCGACCTGCGGCGAGCTGACTTGAGCTGCGCTAATTTGAGCGGTGCCACGCTGATTAAGGCTAATCTCAACGAAGCCGTGTTGATTGAGGCCTTGCTTAACCGTGCGGTGCTGATAGGGGCCAACCTCAGCCGCGCCGATTGTAGTCAGGCGATTTTTGGCTGGGCTAATCTCAGCCAAGCCAGCCTTAGTCGCACCAATCTCAGCTATACCAACCTGCGCTGGGCCAACCTCAACCACACCCTGCCCGGTCTGGCTAAGCTCTGCCATACTACGCTGCCGAAGAAGTTTACCCTCGACCCTAACCGCGACTGTGCGGCGCTGAAGTGTGCGCCCTAGGGTTAGCGGTTGGATTAAACCGGGTTGTGATCCCTAATCCTGAGTTCCTGAGCTATCATCCGCTTACCTGGCTTGCAGTGACAGGGGCAATGGTAGAGCAGAGGCATCTATGGCGGCAGGTTCCCAGCTAGTTGAGCCAGCTGACTGGAAATCCAGGCGGGGGTGGCTATGGCCCGTAGCTTATCTAGCCGTGTTTGGGTTGTTTAGCTGGCTGCCCCTGAGCTACTTCCGCATGGTGGGCTGGCCCTGGGTCGGGCTATGGCAGGTGGGCTGGCTGGGGCTGCTGGCTTGGGGTATGGTACGGCTGCGGCAGAGGTCATTGCCCTACTACTCGCTGGGGCACGGTTTAGACACTTGGTTGGCGGCCCTGGCGCTGACTTTGGCGTTGTCTGGCGGGTTCTCTGCCTTTCCACGGGTGGCGCTGTGGAATATTAGCTTAGTGGGCAGCTATGGGCTGGGGGTGTACGCCTACCGGAACTGGGTTGACCAGACCTGGATGACTCGGCAGCGGCTCTGGCTGGGGCTGGTGGCGCTGGCCGCTGGAGTAGCGGCGG
>CAYUBC010000331.1:1572-5004 GCA_964442885.1 uncultured bacterium
GGCCCTCTGGCAGGCCCAGGATGTTTTGACGGCCCTTCGCAACCATCAGCCCCTCGGCCACCATAACTTTGTAGGCGGATACCTGACTCTGATGCTGCCTCTGGCCGTGGCGGCAAGCATCGCCACGCAGCGCTGGGTACGGTATCTGTGCATCCTGGCCACCGTTTTAATCGTTACCGCCCTCTACGTCAGCGGTTCCCGTGGGGCTGCCCTGGGAGCGGTGGCCTGGTTCCTGGTGGCCTGGTGCAGCCGTCTGGTACGCACCGACCAGCGACACCGGGGGCGGTGGATAGCCACTGGGGCAGTGGGAATTACCCTGGTTGGTCTGGCCCTGACCACTAATCCCCGTATCCGGGCCTGGTTTACCCCAACCGGCATGACCGTGACCGATGGCCCCACCCTCGATCGCTGGTTCATGCTGCGACTGGGCGGCCATATTCTGCGCCATCGCCCCCTGGTTGGGGTAGGGCCAGGGGTAATGAGCCGGATGTCTAACCTCTACCGCCCCATTGAAACCGGGGCAGGGCTCGATCACATTCAGCAGCTTCACAATACTCCCCTGCAACTGGCAGGAGAACTGGGGTGGCCGGGCTTAGGGCTGTACCTAGCCAGCCTGGTTCTAATTGGGCGGCTCTGGTGGCGGCTGTGGCGATGCCCGCTGGCGGCGGTGGATCGAGCTATGCTGGGCGGTTTGGGCGGTGGGCTGCTGGCCTATGGCGTTTCCAGCCTGACCGATTACCAGTTGGAAAACATTCCCATTGCCACTACCCTGCTGCTGTTTGTGGTGCTGCTAATTGCCCTGGCCGATGCCTACGGTCTGCCCTACGGTCTGTCTAAAGGCCATCTATCGTGGCCGTTTCGCCGTTATGCCAGCCTGGCTGTGTGGGTTTGGCTGGGGCTGCTGGTCTATCTCTGGCTACCCTTTACCCTTACCATTGGCTTCGGAGCCTGGGCCGATGGTGCTTTCTACAGCCAGCAACTCAACCAGGCGGATGTTCACTGGCAACGAGCTACCCGCCTGAGTCCGTGGGATCCAACCGCACCAGCAGTGGCCAGCGAGGCCTTGCACGGCCTGGATCAAGTCCTGGGCGATTCCGAAGCTAAGGACAATGTGCGATCGCTCCTGCTCGACTATGCCCACCAGGCTCAACGGGCGGCTCCCAACGATGCCTGGTTTAATCAAAATCTGGCGGTGCTGCACCAGGCCGACGATCCGGCCCTGGCCCTCCCCTATGCCGCCAGGGCTGTGCAGCTTATACCGCGTAACCGCAACTACGGCTACTGGCTACTGGGGGATTTGTTGTGGGCTACCGGGCAACAACCGGGGGCGATCGCGGCCTTCGTCCTGGAAGCCCTGGTAAATCCTGCGGCGTTAACCTCGCCGCTGTGGCAAACATCGCCCTGGCAAACGCTTTATCCCGCCGTAGTTGACCAGACCTTAGCCGACTATGATCAACTTCTGGCTCAGATGGAGGAAACCGAGCTTGGCTTTAACACCGTCTACGAAACCCGCGTCTTACTAGGCTGGTGGACAGGGCATTCCCTAGCTACGGTGCAACCAGAACGACTCCGCCCCGTGGTTCGAGGGTTGCTCCAGGCTGAGGCTGACCCCCAGGACGCTCTCAAACTGGTTGAAGCTGCCCTGGCCGAAGGGCCAGCATCCGCAAATCTACAGTTGTTGGCCGCCTGGTTAAATCCCGCCGCCCACTGGGCAACCTACGCCAACCAGAGCGAGGCACTCTCTGAGCACGATCGAGCGCTGATTGAAGACAGCCTGGCCATCCAACCCCTGCGCCTCTGGTTGACGGCAATTACTGCCCAGCCTGGGCCAGCCTACCGGGGGGCTCTAACCTTTGCCTACCGCAACTACCAAGCTAAGCAAATTACCCTGATGCTCCAGCCCGACCACCTGCAAGTCTATTCCCTGGTCGATAAACTGGAGCTGTTTCAACCCTGGCCCAGGGAATTCCCCAAGCTGGATCGCCGCATTGAAGCGCTGAGAACCCAAGCCCTGGGGCTGCCCCATCCCACCTTTGACCACTTTCGCCTTTCTACCCTGTCGGTTCAGCCATCGCCATGATTGAGGATGTCTCGCCCCCCAAAACTCCCCCTAAAGACGCCGCCGATGGCACTTTGCTGGGGTTGTTGACCATTGTCTTCTACAGCCTGTTTACCCTACTACCGGGCAGTAGCACCCTAATGGTGTCGTGGCCGTGGGTCTTTCTCTGGCAGGTCGCTGTCACTCTGCCAATTCTCTGGCTGCTGTGGCAGGTCTGGCACAAGCCGCTGCGGCATCTGGCCCTGGGGCACGGGTTGGATTGGGTAACCGCTCTGGCCCTGGCGGGCTTGACCGTATCCACCCTGGCGGCCCAGTTTCCGGCTCAGGCGCGCTGGTATGCCTGGGCCGGGATAGGCGGTCTGGCAGCGGTATACGCCCTCAAGGGCTGGCTCAGGGAGGTTCAGCGAGTCAGGCAACTGCTACACGTTCAGGGCTATTTGTCCCTGGTGTTTATCCTGCTCAGTCTGGGGCTGTGGGTGACCCAAATCTACCGTCCAGAACTGGCCCGGTTACAGACGCTTCAGCAGTACGGGGTAGACGCGACCTTTAGCTTTCAGTTCACCAGTCTGCGCAACTGGCAGCCCATTGGTCATCAAAACTATGTGGCGGGCTATCTGGTACTGGCTCTGCCGTTGCTGGTAGGGTTGGCCCTGGAAGCCAAAGACTGGCGGCGCTGGCTCTGGGCCACAGCCACCGGCTTAGGCCTGGTCACCCTTTACACCACCAGCTCTCGCGGCGGCTGGCTGGCGCTGCTGGGTGCCGGGCTATTGGGCATCATCGTGGCCCTGGTCTACAGCCCCCTGCCCCGGCGTCGGGTACTGGCCCTGGGCAGTGGTGCCCTGGGTGTGATGGTAGTGGCCATTCTCAGCAATAGTCGGCTGCGGCAGGCATTAACCAACCTGGCCCAGGGCAACTTCGCAGGGGGAGAACTGTCCTACCGGGTGGTGACCAACGCCGTGGGCTGGCACATGGGTCAGCGTCATCCCCTCACGGGCGTAGGCCCTGGTAGCGTGCCCCTGGTGTACCAGTTTTATCGTCCCCACTGGGCCGGACGCGATGCCGAACTGCAATTTCAGCTCCACAGCACCCCCGCCCAACTCTGGGGTGAGTTGGGCCTCTGGGGTATTGTGGTTCCCCTGGCCCTCACCGCCGCCCTCATCACCCTGGTAGTGCGCTGGATTCGCCAGGACGCCCGCCAAACTCCATCTGGCCTTTCTCCCCGGCTGGTCTGGTGTTTGCTAGTGGCCCTGTTTGGCTTTGCCCTGCTCAGCCTCACCGACTACCAACTCGATATTCTCGCCATCACCGGCCTCCTATGCCTCTACCTGTCCACCCTTATAACCACCCTCCACCCCACCCCATCACCACCCCAC
>CAYUBC010000332.1:0-4992 GCA_964442885.1 uncultured bacterium
CATCTGGAAACTCGCCCATCCGTGACGCCCATGAGTTATGTGTACACAGTAGCCCCTTTGGGAGAGGGAACCGGAAGGGGGGATCGGCTCCCCTCGCCCAAAGGGCGAGGGGTTGGGGGAGAGGGCATACAACCTTTGCCAGTCAAGCAGGTCTAAACCTTTTTCAAGGGCAGACGTGGCGTTTTGCCTGTAGGCAAGCTATAAATTTCGAGCTGCACCTGGCATAAAGCCGTAAAATTCCCCCATCTCTGGCCTGTTTTTCCCACCTGCGCCGCCATTTTGACCATGCGATAATCTGAGGGCAAGGTCGGGGAATGTCGCTTAGCCTTGCGTCCTTGGGTTTAGGGAGAACCTGCCGTGGCCAGTCAGATCATCAACGAATCGCTTCAGGCTTACCGGGCCGACCTGGATGGTCTGCTCGAACAGGTGCAGGCGCTGGCCCTGGCCATCAACAATTCTGATCTGCAACTCACCACCTACAATTTGCGGCGCAATATCAACGAGCCCTTTCTGTTTGTGGTGGTGGGAGAAGTCAAGGCGGGCAAAAGCAGTTTTGTAAATGCCCTGCTAGAGGCGGAAGTTTGCGCTACGGATATTGAACCCTGCACCGACTCAATTCAGCAAATTGTCTACGCTGACCCTGAGTTTGTGGAGCAGGTAGAGCCCAGTCTGCGAAAAATTGGCCGCCCCATTCCCATTCTGCAAGACATTTCCATTGTTGATACTCCAGGCACCAACACGGTGATTCAGGAGCATCAGATCATCACTGAGCGCTACATTCCCAACAGCGACCTGACTTTTTTTGTGCTGTTTGCCAAAAATCCCTACCAAAAAAGCGCCTGGGATTTTTTAGATTTTGTCAGCGCTGAGTGGCGCAAAAAAGTAGTGTTTGTGCTGCAACAGGCGGATTTGTTGCGCCCCGCCGACCTGCAAACCAACATTGAACGAGTGCGCGAATATGCCTACCAAAAACAAATTAAAGCGCCCATCATTTTCCCCACTTCGGCCACGTTAGAACAGGAAGGAGACATTGCCAACAGTGGCTTTCAGCCGGTGCGGCAGTATATTCAAGACATGGTTTCTTCTGGGGAGAGCTACAAAATTAAGCTGCGCTCCGTAAGCCAGACCACCCAGCAAATTATTGACTTACTAAGTAGCGATGTAGACGCCCTGACCACGCAACTGACTGCTGATAAAGAAACCGCTAAAAGCATCCGTTCTAAAATTGATGCAGGCCGGGCCAGATCGCGCTACGAAGTCAACACCCTGGCCGATCGTCTGGCGGCCCGCTACGAGGTGATCTCGGCTCGCATTAAGCAAGAGTTTCGCCAGAGCCTGTCGGTGCTGACGGTGGTACGGCGCTCCTTTGTGGGGCTGTTTAACGAAGAGGCCTCCATGCAAGCCTGGGTGGATGACTTTCAGGAGCGCTGCACCCGCAACCTGCGCGACTCCCTGGAAGAAGTCTCCAACGAAGGCGCTCAGCATTTTGTCGATGGCATTCGGCAACTCTTCGAGGGGCTTAACCAGGATTTAGACAGCGTTAAATCCCACCAAATTAACAGCAGCAACATTTCCCTCAAGGTGCTAGAACGCCGCCAGGAAGTGATTGAAAGCGTGCGGGCTAAGGTGGCCAAACTCCTGGCCGACCAGGGCCTGGGGGAAATGCTCACCGCCCAGGCTAGCGACATGGCCAACGAAATTGTCGGCGGTGCGGTGATGGCGGTTTCCGGGGCGATTCTCTACATCGTTGAGTTTGCGGTGGCTGAAGCTATTCTCAGTGCCATTGGCATTGCCTTTGCCGGGGTGGGGGTGCTGGTGCTGGCCATTGGCATTCTCTGGCAGCGCAACCGCATTATCGCCAAATTTGAAAAAGCCCTGGATGGCGAAAAAATCCGTTTCCAGGAAGAAATTGCCACTCGCCTGAATGAAAAGCTAGGCCTTATTTACGAAGAAGTCGAGCGCATTTTTACCCAGTTTTATGACTACGTGGAGCGCGAAGAAGAGGCGGTGCAGCCCGTGCTTGACCAGTATCGGAGCATTCAGGTTGAGGCGCAGGGGCTGTTTGGCAATGCTGATGGTCGCCTGGGTGAGGTGGCGTGATGGGTAGGGGGGGGCTGGTATTGGGCGGTGCATCGCGGGGCGGATGCAGCCTACGGTTGGGGGGAGTGGGGTGGATGGGTCTTACTCATGGCCGTGTTGGGTACCGGTATGGGGCATTAGCGAGTGGGGTTTTTCCAGGCCGTGGTATTCCATCAGGGCTTGGTTGCCCATCACCTGCCGGGGGGAGCCGTCGGCTACGATGCCGCCACCGTCAATGAGCACCACGCGATCGCAGACCTCCAGCACAAATTCCAGGTCGTGGGAGGCAATCAGCAGGGTTTCGGTGGAGTGTTGCAAAAACCGAATCAGCCGTCGCCGGGTGCGCAAATCCAGGCTGGCGGTGGGTTCGTCGTAGAGGAGGATTTTGGGGGTCATGGCCAGCAAACCGGCGATCGCGACCATCTGCTTTTCGCCCCCTGAGAGGTGGTGGGGCACTCGCTGGAGCAGTTGGGTAATGCCGGTCATAGCGGCGGCCTGCTCTACCCGGGCAGCCACTTCATCGGCAGAAAGGCCCATATTTTGAGGCCCAAAGGCAATGTCATCCCACACCGATACGGAAAATAGCTGGTCGTCAGGATCCTGGAACAGCAGCCCTACCTCTGGCCGAAATTGCCCCGGCTGGAGCGGTTCGCCAAATAGGGAAATCGTCCCGGCGGTGGACTTTAGCACGCCGCAGAGCAGCATAAATAGGGTAGTTTTGCCGCAGCCGTTGTGGCCAATTAGCCCCACCCGCTCGCCCTCGTGCAGGGTGAGGGAAATATTGCAAAGCACATCGGGCTGGTCGGGGTAAGAGAAGGAGAGGGATTGGGCGGCAATCGCCACCTGCCGCTGGTTCTGAGCCATCGTCACCGCGTCAAGCCTGGCTGAAACTGAATCCATCATCGTCGTAATACTCCCTCGGCCACCATCATCGCTGCTGCCGCCGCTAGCATAACGCCAATCAGCCCCCACCGCAGCGCCCCCTGGGTCAGCGCGCCCCGCGAGATGACCTCGGCCACCATCAACACCGCGGCCCCCATCAGCACCCCCCAGGTTAGCCCCCAACTGAGGGCCGAGGCCTGCCTCAGCGGCGGCAGGGGCAGGGGGGTTGCGCCATGGCCATAGCCCCGTAGCCGCATCGCCTTGTAGATTCGCTCAGATTGCTCGTAGCTGCGAATCAGCAGGTTGCCGGTCAGCATCGCCAGTTGCTGCATGGTCTGGCCCTCAATGCGCAACCACCGCTGCCGTTGCTGCCCAAAGCCGCGCAGCCGCATGGCCTGCTGCATCGTCATCAGCATGGCCCCAATTTCGTGCAGATAGCGGTAGGTGAGCAGGGTCATATCGGCCAGAATAGGCGGCAGCCCCAGGGATCGCATGGCCTGCAAAAGGGTTAAAAACGGCGTGGTGCCTAGCAAAATAAAGCCCAGGGTTAAAATCGACAAAAACCGGCTTACAATCAGCACCGTAGCCTGCAAACCCTCCTGGCGCAGGGCTAACCAGCCCCACTGCCCCAGCACCGTGTCGCCCACCGTCAGCGGCAGCAGAATCACCACAGCCAAAATAAACAGGCCCGGATAGCTCAACCGCTGCCGCAAAAACGAGAGCGGCAGACCCGAAAGGCCGTAGAGCAGCGCTACCAGGCCCAGCATCCAGGGCACCAGCGGCAGATGCTGCACCGTGGCACAGGCAAACATTAGCACCAGCAGGCTAATCAGCTTAAGCCGGGGCGACCAGCCGTGAATCACCGACTCACCGGGCACATAGGTATCGAGATGGGCGACTCCCATGCTGGCTAGCTCTCCAGTAACTCAGGTTTAACCCGCTGCAAAAACAGCACCAGCATAGCGGTAAACACCCCTTCCACAATCATCAGCGGCACATGGGCAGCCGACAAGGCCAGGATTGCCCCTCGCTCGGTGGTAGCATCCACATCCGCTGGCACATTCAAAATCACCAGCAGCAAGAAAACCAGGGCGGCAATACCCAGCCCTAAAGCCCCGCCTAAAAAAGCAAAAATTGCCGTGCGAGCTGGTTCCTTCAGCACGTTGCCAAAGGTGTTGCGGGCCTGAAAGATGTGGTAGGCCAGCAGAGCCGGAATCCCCATCATGGCGGCATTGACGCCCAGGGTAGTAATGCCGCCGTGCCCAATCACCAGGGCTTGAAAGAATAGGCCAATTAGAATTGCCGGAAAGGCAAAATAGCCCAGCACCACCCCCAGTAGGCCATTCAAAATCAGATGCACGCTGGCAGGCGGTATGGGAATGTAAATGGAGGACGCCACAAAAAACGCGGCGGTCAGCAGAGACGCCTTGGGAATTTCAGCGGTTGGGTCGGGCTTGCGGTTAATTTGCCGCAGGGAATACCAGGTGGCCAGGCCGGTAATGGCGTAGCCAGCGGCGCAGACCTGAGCCGGTAAAATGCCATCGGGAATATGCACTAGCGCTTGCCCCTAGAAAAAAACAACGCTGTGCCGATGAAACCCCAGATAACGGCTCCTATGGTAATCCACCGCTGCACCGGCGATAGCTCGGCGGCAGATGTTGCCGAGGCCATTTGGCCTGAAGCAGGCTCCAGACCATCGGCAGAGGCCGCCTCAGCACCAACCGGAATGGACACAATCTCCCCATGCCCGGCTTGGCGCACCGCCACTTCCCAATTGCCGGGCTGGGTAGAATCGGGGGTAAACACAAAGCGCCCGTCGGCGTCCGTAGTGCCCTCCAGCCAGGGCTCAGCTGGGTTATCCGGGGTGTAGACAATCACCTGGGCCTCCCGCATGGGTTCCCCAGAGTCGTAACGAGCCTGAATTTCAACACTGCTCACGGTTTGGTGCTGAATGCTCACCCCGTGGGATAACCCAGGTGTAGCCCAGGTTATCCCCCCCAGGGTGGCTAAGAGTAGAACCAGCCGATGTCT
>CAYUBC010000333.1:0-4982 GCA_964442885.1 uncultured bacterium
GCAAAACACTCGTCGGCCTCCTGGCGGCGCGCCGTCAGGGTCTCCTCAAAGTAGTCACTAAAGGGATCGCCCACCAGTTCCGGAGCCTGGCGAGTTAGCCGCAGCTTTACCACGACGCTCTCGCCACTCCCTACCGTGAGCTGGTAGTGGGGCGCGACCTTAGTGCCAGTGCTGTGGGGGTTAACGGCGTCATCCTGGCCATGCACCACGTAATTGTTGATGCCGTCTTTGGTGTAGGGGCTGGCGTTAGCTGTGCCAAACAGCCGCTCGTTGTTACTCTCGTTCTCGGTGAACAGCAACGGCACCCCGACCTGGCAGTAAAAATAGTAATCCGACAGGAGCGGTGTCAGTACTGGGTTGGTCAAATGGGCCTGAACAACGCTACAGTTCAGCCCGGTTTGCGGCGTCAGGCTGGGTTTCTCGCCACCTTCTAGCCAAGACCAGGTATTGCGAAACCACAGGGTTGGCAACACATGAATCGGCGCGGCTTCTGGCCCCCGATTGGCAATGGTGATGTGAATCAGCACATCCTCAACATTGGCCTTGGCGTATTCCACAAATACGTCAAAGTAGCGGTCGTCATCAAAAATGCCCGTATCCAACAGCTCATACTCCAGCTCGTAGCGGTTGCGCTGGCGGTTGGTCTCCACCAGGTCCTCGTAGGGAAACCGCCCCTGGGGATATTTGTAGAGATACTTCATGTAGGAATGGCTAGGCGTACTATCCAGGTAGAAGTAGTACTCCTTAACGTCCTCACCGTGGTTGCCTTCGCTATTGGTCAGGCCAAACAGGCGCTCCTTCAAAATCGGATCCTGCCCATTCCACAGGGCCACCGCAAAGCACAGCAGACTGTGATCATCGCAGAGACCAGCCAACCCGTCCTCTCCCCAACGGTAGGCGCGCGCGCGCGCATGGTCGTGGGGAAAATAGCTCCAGGCATTGCCATCTTCACTGTAGTCTTCGCGCACGGTGCCCCACTGGCGCTCGCTCAGGTAGGGGCCCCATTTGTACCAGTTCAGTTCGCCGCTGTAGTGTTGAGTGAGCCGTTGTTCTTCAGCCGTCATAGCAAAGCAGTCCTAATGTATTGTAGGCGGTCAGCCAACCCTTCAAGGAGCGGGCTATCAAAAGTTATACGGCATCAGGCTTGGTTTAAGCGTGATGCAGCCAACGCAACAGTCATCCTATGTCTCATACAGCCTTTCGGTAAAAGTCCTGCATCTCACTCAACCACTGCTGGCGCGATTCATCCCAGGTGTAAAACATGTGGCCGCCCTTAAAGTGGCGCAGGCTCAGGTTGGGTCGAATTTCAGGGTTCAGGGCCATCAAATCGGCCAGAAAGTTGGAGGAAAAGTAGGGCGTTACTAGGTCAAAAATGCCATGGCTGATGGCGACCCGCAGGTGAGGATTGAGGGTCATGCCAATGCGGAGATCGTCTACAGACCCTACAAAACCCTGGTTAAAGCCGCTGTCTGGCAAAAACTTCCAGGCTTTGAAGACCTCGTAGCTGAGCAGGTTGTAGGTTAGCGAGGTTTTGACGCCCAATGTATCGCGCAGATGGCTGTTGATCGAGCCTGTGAACAGGCGATCCACCCCATCTAGGGTGGGGTCAGGGCCTTCACTGAGCAGGCGATCGGGGAAGGGGTCAATGGCCGTCACCGAAGCATCATAAATACCCAGAATCTTTTGTTGATCGCGCAGTAGCTCCCTAGCAAAGATGGTGATATCCAAGCGCCCCCGATAGCGCTGCACCACCTCCAGAGGCAGGCCAATCAGCTCGGCAAGCTGTTGGTAGACCTGCTGCCGGGCCTCTTCTGGGGCCAGATCACCGAGGGCCAGGAAGGGAATTAAGGTCTGGCGGGCAAAGGTTTCGGCTTTAGTCGCATGGGCTTCTGGGGTGTCGGTGGTTTTGATGCGCCCGTGGTGGGCTGCTGTGGCCGCCATCGACGGAATAGCCGTAGCCCAGCCCATTAGGGTATAGTCGGTGCCGTAGAGCAGCTCAAACTCCAGCACCGGAGAAATAATAATGGCTCCACACAGACCCACGCCAAAGTCTTGCTGGAGTTGACGGGCCAGCTTAGCCACCCGAAAACCGCCGTAGCTTTCGCCCGCAATAAACAACGGCGACAGCCAGCGATTGTTTTCAGACAGGTAGCCCTGGATGAATTCCCCTAGGCTCCTCAGATCGCGCTCCATTTCCCAAAATTTCTTGTCCTGAGCTTTGTCAGCAGCTTTGTCAGCAGCTTTGTCAGCGGATTTGTCTGATGGCTGATCAGAGGATTTTTCAGATTTTTCCGCTTCCTTTGGCAGGCTGCGACTGAAGCCAGTACCAAGCGGGTCAATGAAGACTAAATCGGTAAAGCTCAACCAGGTCTCGGCGTTGTCTACCACCCTCACTGGCGGCCTGGGCAGGCTACCATCGGGGTTAAAATAAACCCGTTTTGGCCCTAGGGCACCCATATGGAGATAGGCCGAAGCCGCACCCGGCCCACCGTTAAAGACAAAGGTTAGGGGGCGGCTAGTCGAGGCCTGGTTAGCAACGGTGTAAGCCACATGGAATAGCTCAGCCACGGGTTTATCGTTTTCATAGAGGGTCTGCCACTGGGCAGAGGCGGTATAGGCCAGTTCACCCTGAGCCGTAACCAGGGTGTGCTGGGTAGTGTTGCCCTGGCGAGTTGAAGCAGGAGCGGTTTCAGTCATAGGTTGAGGAGATGAATGGGAGTAACCCTATCCTAATCGGCGAGATGGTCACAAAATTGCAAGAATTTGCCAGGGTTTTCCGCCTCAGAAACCACTATGCTAACGGTTGCCTAAGCTTAGCCTGTCCGTTTTTAGGCGCTTACCTGTAACCGCCCTTGCTCACAACCCCTGCCCCAATCCGCCGTATTCTGGGCGAAACCATGCGGCTCCAGCCAAAATCCTGACGTAGGATAGTTAAATCTCGATTTACTTTGGCACCTGGGTGGGTAGAGTAAATGACAAACTTCTGTACAGCCAAAAGGAGGATGGATGCGATCGCTACTCACCGATATTGTCAGCGCCTTCGACAATGTCTACAGCGGCTGGATTCTGTGGAATCTGTTTTTGGCGTTTATTCCCCTGCTGCTGAGTTTTCGGCTGTTTCGGCCCAAGGCTATTCCTAAACCCTGGTTTTGGGCGGCCTGCGGGTTGGTTGGGTTAATTGGTGTAGTAGGTTTCTGGAAACGAGTTCCCGCCATTTTTGGCCATTGGGGAAGCTTGCTAGGAGCCACCCTGAGCAGGGATAGCGGCACGCTGCTAAGGCTGGGATGGCTGGGGTTGGCCATTGGCTTTGTGGTGGCTCTGGGAATTTGGGGACTCAACCCTCGCCACAGCACACGAGCCTGGCTCTGGGGGCTGGGCGTTGTGGTATTTATGGCCTTTCTGCCCAATGCCCCCTACGTGCTCACGGATATCATTCACCTGATTCGCGGCACTAGTTCAGGAGAAATCCCCACCTGGGTGGTGGCTCTGGTGTTCGTGCCGATTCACCTGGTAGCGATCTTACTAGGGTTTCAAGCCTACGTACTGTCAATTTTGAACCTGGCCTATTACCTCAAACAGCGAGGTGCCGCAGCGTTGATTTTGCCCACTGAACTTTTTATCCATGCCCTGTGTGCCATCGGCATCTACCTGGGCCGGTTTATTCGCTTCAACAGTTGGGATTTAGTCACCGCTCCCGTAGACGTGTTAGTAGACACCCTCGACGTCCTGACTTCCAGACGTCCTCTAGCTGTCATAGGGGTGACCTTCGTGGTTTTAACAGTGTTCTACTGGGTGATGAAGCAAGTTACCCTAGGGCTTAAGCTGCGGCTCCAGTATGCTCGGCAGGGAATCGATGCGCTGGATTGAACGTCTGCTTCAATCACTAGTTCCCAACCGGCCTAACGCTATAACCAAGCCGCCAATGTAGTGGTCGGTTAAGCCCAAATTGGTACCACCAGCAGAACCCAATAAAACGTTCGTAGATTGGGTTTGCTCTGCTACATCCAATCTACGAACATCCTGATTCTTGGCATTAACGCCGCATTAGGCGGATATAACCCGCCTAATTGCTAACGTGAGAGCCCTTATGACACAAGGAATTCCTTCCTAATTCTGCCTTGCGATACTAGGTTGCAGAAGCCGTTTCCTGAGATGGAGGTAGCCCCACCGAGCGAGACACCTCAATGCCATTTTGCTCAAGCACAACGGTAGGCTCACTCCCGTCCATATCAATTCGCTTCACCAATACTTGCCCACCGGCGATACGCTGACCCACGGCTACATAACGGCCTGTAGGCTCATCAGGAGATTGCACAATGGCATAGTTGCGCCCACCAACCGCGACTACCCCAGTCACCACCACGGCCTCGGCCTGAGTCGGTTGCGGTAGTTGCGGTAGTGGAGCCAAGGCAACACCATCGCCCTGGCCACCGGGCTGATTACCCCCCGGCTGAGCAGCACCACCGGCTGGAGGGGTCGTTGTCACCGGAGGAGCCCCACCCGGGCTCGGGGTGCGATTGGCCTGAGCAGGTGTGCCTGCGGCTCCTGGCCCAGTGGCTACGGGAGCACCAGGGGCCGGCGGCGGAGCGACCTGAGGCGGAGGCGGAATGGGTACTGTGGCAAAGGGATCAGGACGGCTGCTGTTAACTTGCTGAAGCCGCTCATTCGGGTCAGTAGACTGGATCAGATCGGCACTGGCAATGGCTGTTAGCTGAGGAGCCGCCGGCACCAGCGGTTCTGTAAAGACTTCCTCTTCGGCATTGGGAATAGGCATCTGGTCGAGGGGGATGTTTTCGGCTGGCACCTCTAAATCAGCGGCTTGCTGGTCAGCAATGCCTCGTAAAAAGGGAAAACCCGCAACCATACCCAACAACCCCGCCAGGCTAGTTAACAGGCTAAGGCGAGCCAACCGACGGGTGCGCCAGAACTTGATGCCAAACACCAGCAGCGCAAAGGGAACCAGCAGCGATAGGAGCCCCCAG
>CAYUBC010000334.1:0-4980 GCA_964442885.1 uncultured bacterium
GGATAGATTGCCTGTGGCTCTCTTCGACAGATTTTCCCGCGATATGGGTATTGACCTGGGCACAGCCAATACCCTGGTTTATGTGTCTGGCAGAGGGGTGGTTTTGCAAGAGCCCTCCGTGGTCGCTATCGATCAGGTCGAAAAGAAGCCCCTGGCCGTGGGCGAAGAAGCTAAGCGCATGCTGGGTCGTACCCCTGGCAATGTGATGGCGCTTCGCCCCCTGCGTGACGGCGTAATCGCAGATTTTGATACCGCTGAGCTTATGCTCAAGCACTTTATTCGCCAGGTGCATGAAGGGCGTACTCTGGTGTCTCCCCGCATTGTGATTGGTATTCCCAGTGGCGTAACCGGGGTTGAGCGGCGGGCGGTTATGGATGCAGCCCAGCAGGCTGGAGCCCGCACGGTCTATCTCATTGATGAGCCCGTGGCCGCAGCCATTGGGGCTGGTTTGCCCGTGGCTGAACCCACCGGCAACATGATTGTGGACATTGGCGGCGGCACCACCGAGGTGGCCGTCCTTAGCCTTCAGGGTACGGTGCTGAGCGAATCGGTGCGGGTAGCTGGTGATGAGCTGAGCGAAGCCATTTCCAACTACATGAAGAAGGTGCATAACCTGGTCGTGGGCGAACGCACCGCTGAGGAAATTAAAATCACCATTGGCTCTGCCTACCCCAACCCCAACGATAATGAAATTGCCATGGATGTGCGGGGCTTGCACCTGCTGTCTGGGCTACCCCGCACGGTGACGGTGAAGAGTGCCGAAATCCGGGAGAGTATGGCTGAGCCCCTGTCAGTTATTATTGAGGCGGTAAAACGCACCCTGGAACGTACCCCGCCTGAACTAGCCGCCGACATTATTGATCGTGGCATTATGCTGGCTGGCGGCGGTGCCTTGCTTAAGGGTTTGGATACCTTAATTAGCCACGAAACTGGCATTGTCGTGCACGTAGCGGCTGATCCCTTGAGCTGTGTAGTACTGGGTACTGGTCGGGTCTTGGAAAACTTTAGCCAGATGGGTCGGGTCTTTAGTGGACGTTCCAGCCTCTAGTCCTCAGTTAGCGTCCTCATCTACCGAATAGTATGTTTGCCCTACGTCGTTGGTGGACACGTCATGCCCTCAAAGCGGGGATGGTCACGCTGGCCATCTCCTCTGCCTGGCTGCTGCGCGCCACCCAGGGAGCCGCTCTGTACGAGGCTTACCACTGGCTGACCCGTCCCCTACAACCAGGGGTAAGTCGCGAAGAGCAGTTTGAGAACAGCTACATTCTGGAGTTGCAGCAGCGCATTATTGAGCTTGAAAGCCAGAATCGCACCCTGCAAGCACTGGAAGACTACGAGGCGTCGCTCTCTGAGCCGGGCGTTCGGGCCACGGTGATTGGTCGCGCCGCCGACCACTGGTGGCAGCACGTGATTTTGAACCGGGGCAGTCGTCAGGGGGTAGCACCAGGGTATGTAGTCACTGGCCCAGGGGGGCTGGTGGGTCGGGTTGTAGCGGTTTCTCCCAGTACCTCCAAGGTGCTTTTAATTAGCGACCCAACCAGTCGGGTAGGGGCTAAGGTAAGCCGTAATCGCATTATGGGTGTGGTGCGAGGGCAGTCTAACAACCGGGTAGTGATGGAGTTTTTTGAGAAAAGCCCTGATGTGAAAGCAGGCGACGTGATTGTGACCTCTTCCTACAGCCGCTTGTTCCCTCAAGATGTGCCCATCGGGCGGATTGAATCCTTAGATTTAACCAAAAGTCCGGCCCCTGAAGCCACCATTCAGCTCTCCTCTCCCCTTCCCATTTTGGAGTGGGTGGTCATCCATTCCTTTAATCCCCGTGAGTCGGTGGATGAGCCGACGCTGCCCACACCAGATGATGACGCTGAGCCAGGGAGCGAACCGCTATGACATCCAGCCGCGCAACCCCCCTGTTGCAGCAGCCCTGGGTGCTGAATAGTGCCGTTACGGCAGGCTCGGTGTTGCTGTGTTTGTTGTTGTTACCTGGTCGTATCCCAGGCCTGGAATTGCTGGGCGTTTCTCCCCACTGGCTGCTGATTTGGGTCGTAGCCTGGAGCATTAAGCGCACCATGTGGGAAGGGGCGATCGCTGGCCTGGTGCTTGGCCTGTTGCAGGATGCCATGACAGCACCCCACCCCACCCATACCCTGAGTCTGATTGTGGTGGGCGTACTCACCGCGCGACTGCAAAAGCAGCGATATCTTCAGGAAGATATTGTCTCGGTGGCGTTAATCGTCTTTGCTATGGCGGTTATTGCCGAAACGGTGCTGGCTTTGCAGATTAGCCTTAATCACGTTTTTTCGGACGATTCCCTCTATCCATCGCTACCCAAAATTTGGGTTTACCACCAGCGAGTTGCCCTTAGCTCTGCCATTCTCAGTAGTCTTTGGGCTCCGGCGCTGTACTATCCCCTCAATCGCTGGTGGGATAAGTATTCTCCAGAGCCCTAGCCCTGCCCTAGCTCCAGGAGAAACCGCGCTTTCTGTGCGGTTAAGGAACGCTAGTAGCTGAGCAAACCCGTGCCAACCCGTCACGGCGGATGGCCGTACTCACGATGATTTACCGAAGCCGAAAGGCCTACCGGAGCCGCAAGGTGACCTGCTGTTGCAAACGCTGGGCCGCTGTCCACAGGTCAGGCAGCAGGTAGGTGGGGCGAAACCCTTGCAGGTAGCTGCTGCTGCGAATACCACAGGTAACCGCGACAGTCTCCAAACCCAGGGTTTGACCGGCCATGATGTCGGCCTCGGTGTCACCAATCATCCAGGTGTTGCGAAGGTCGTGGCCCTGGCGTCGTTGAGCCGCGATCGCCGCTTCCAATCGTTCTATCTTGTGGTTAGCTTGGTTGGTATAGGCGGCATCGGCTATGGGCATGCCGTAGAGGTCGCTAATGGCCCAGTCCAGGGCATGTTTAGCCAAAAACTGCATCACCTGGTCGGGTGGCCGCAGGGTGACCAGCACCACGCGCACCCCGCATTGCTTCAAAATCGCCAGGCCTTCGTAAGCACGGGGTTGGAGCTGATCGTGATTGAGCAGACTAGCATGGTTAACCAAACGACTCACCTGAGCCAGAAACGCATCAATCTCCGCCCCTTCTAGACCAGACCAGTGAGCAATTTGCCGATCGGGGATGCGATTTTGCTTGAAGGTCCAAAACTGAGACTTTGAGAGACTGCGAATTGTCTCTGGGTGGCCGTCTTGGGCCGCCACCCAGGCTAGTCCCTGCCGATAGGTGGCATAGTAGCGCTCCGACACATCTACGATAGGGCCATCAAAATCACAGAAAATCGTGGATTGAGTCATAGTCTAGGGTGAGTTAGCTAGGGTCAGAAGGATGGAGCCTGATGATCAATGGGGCACTGAGGGTCAACTTTTTAACATTTTCTTTACAAACCTCAAAACTTATTCACTTTAGCAGGCCAATCTTAAAATGACCACCCAACGCCTGGCCAGCTTCTAGAGGTCGGCTGCCAAGGGCCAGCGCTGCAAGGGAAGGGGAAGTCAGGAGCTCTGACGGGCTCGGTGCTGGCGAAGCACGTCGTGAATCTCAAACTAACGCCGACCTACAGACAGGGTTATGTCCTAACTAAAGTGGCTATTGCTATAGCGTCATGGGCTGAGCCTGCTCAAGCCATTAACCGACCTTCATTCACCCATCCTCTAAATTATTGGTATCAATGTTCTCCAGGCCAGGTATGTCGGCCAAATTCAGGTCGGTGGTGGGCTCGCTGTCAGAATCAGAACTGGTCTCAAAGGGAAAGACCACAGTAGGCAGACCGGCACCGTTCAGCCCTTTGAGAATGTGCTCTGGCGTCTCTGGAAAAATGACAAACAGCGGGTGGTAACTGTCGCTGCCGTCGCTGACCAGATGATGATAGGTGTGGGGCAGCAACCACTCATAGCCCCGGTCGAGCAAGATTTGGGTATGCCGCCAGCGCAGCAGCAGGTCTGAAAAGTCCTCCTGGAGGCGGTGGATAAACACGCAAATATCTATCCCGGTTTTAATTTTCCATTCGGGGTCACACATCAGCAGCGCTACATCGCAGGGGAGGGTGACGATGGCACCGGGGCTAATGGCAGGGCTGTGGGGGTTCAGGTGGGTGGCCTCTCGAACCCGAATGTTGGGCAGTGGCAAAGTCAGAATGCTCTCCTCAGGCCGCCGCATGCTGGGCACCACTTCCAGGTAAGGACGGTAGCGCTTCAGCAACTCTAGCGCGCCCTGATGATCGGTGCAGGTAGCGAGCAGGGTTTCGTACTGAGTTGCGCTGGTGACCATGGCTTGCCGGTACCGGGAAGGAAACTAGGAGCAGTGTTCCCAGTTTAGCCAACGGAGGCCGGGGAGCATAAGCCGGGAAGGGGGGTCAGGCTCGGCTCATCAAAACTATTTATCGACAACATAAAAAAAAGTCGTTGACGATCTAGGCAGGGTTTGAAAAGTTATGTTAACTTAAGTTACAGGATATTGAATTGTTTGCCCCTCTATCCAATTAGGAGTTACTTCCATGGAAAACAACGAAAGCAAGTTCGGCTTTGTATCCTTTGCTGAAACCTGGAATGGTCGTCTGGCTATGCTGGGCTTCGTCATCGGTGTTGCTACCGAGTTCTTGACCGGCCAAGGCATTCTTTCTCAAATCGGCCTGATGTAAGCTTTTGATTAGAAGCTTAGCTGATTTGGTCTGAATAGTTAACTAAAGAGGGAAGCTGTAAGCAGCTTCCCTCTTTGCTGTGAATGGGTTGTAAGCGTGCCGTAAAGGCAAGGCGTCATCGCGGTAGCCAGGCTGTGTCGGGCACGGCATCCCGCTTCAGCCGTTAAGCGGCCATGGGTAAAGACCGTTCAGCCAGGAGGCGATGATAAAACTGCTGAAGTTGGCGGGTAGCGGCGGCCCAGCCCCAGCGCTCAGCCTCGGCAACGGCATTCCGCCGCATGGTTTCGCGTTCGGCCCTGGCCTCAATTAACCGACGGGTAGCCAGGATAGCGCCGTT
>CAYUBC010000335.1:0-4974 GCA_964442885.1 uncultured bacterium
CACATTGTCGCGGCTGTTAAAGGCCGAAATGCGGAAGTAGCCCTCTCCCGCTGCGCCAAAGCCAGAACCTGGGGTGCCTACCACGTGGCAGGTTTGCAGCAGCTTGTCAAAAAAGTCCCAACTGGAGAGGCCATTGGGGGTCTTAACCCACACGTAGGGAGCATTAACGCCACCGTAGACCGTCAGGCCCGCCGCCGTTAGCTGTTCGCAAATAAGACGGGCATTTTCCATGTAGAAGTCAATCAGGGCTTTGGTTTGGGCTTGGCCAGTTGGCGAATAGACCGCTTCGGCCCCGCGCTGCACAATATAGGACACCCCGTTAAACTTGGTGGATTGGCGACGATTCCACAGGCCATGTAGCGCTACGTCAGAGCCATCGGCGGCCTTGCCCATCAGCGACTTGGGCACCACGGTGAGAGCGCAGCGGGTGCCGGTAAAACCGGCATTCTTAGAAAAAGAGCGAAACTCGATGGCACAGTCCCGTGCGCCTTCAATTTCATAGATGGAATGCGGAATTGATGCATCGGTGATGAACGCTTCATAGGCGGCATCAAAAAGGATGATAGAACCGTGGGCGCGGGCGTAGTTGACCCAGGCTTGCAGGTGCTCTTTCGTCGCTACGGCTCCCGTGGGGTTATTGGGGAAGCAGAGGTAAATAAGGTCTACCTTGTGGTCGGGAATGCTGGCCGTAAAGCTGTTTTCGGCGCTAATGGGTAGATAAACCAGGCCCTCGTACTCGCCCTTGTCATTCACAGAGCCAGTGTGACCAGCCATGACATTGGTATCCACATAAACCGGATAAACCGGGTCGGTGACCGCAATGGAGTTATCGTTGCCGAAAATGTCTAAGATATTGCCGCAGTCGCACTTAGAGCCATCCGAGATAAAGATTTCGGAGGCGTCAATATCGCAACCACGGGCTTGAAAATCCTGCTGGGCAATTTTTTCCCGCAGCCAGAGGTAACCCTGCTCAGGGCCGTAGCCTTTGAAGGTGGCGCGATCGCTCATCTCTTCCACCGCCTGAATCATCGCCGTGCGGCAGGCTTGGGGCAGCGGCTCGGTAACATCGCCAATGCCCAGCTTAATAATCGGCGCATCGGGGTTCGCCTCGGCAAAGGCACTCACTCGACGAGCAATTTCTGGAAATAAATAGCCCGCCTTGAGCTTGAGATAGTTGTCATTAATGGTGGTCATGGAGCGTTTTAGAGTCGTTTGATTTGCTTCAACCAGAGTACAGCGCCAGCCGAGGTCTTGAAGAGGAATTTTCCTCACCCCTCACCCTTCACCTCCGCCTCTACCCAATCCAAATACGCCGCTAACCCCGCCGCCATAGGAAGGGCAATTATTTCCGGCAGGTCGTAGGGATGGTGCTCCAGGATCAGTTGGGCCAGTTCCTCAAAGCGGTTAAGGTCGGTTTTAATCACCAGTTGCCACTCTGGGTCGGTGTGAAGCTCGCCCTGCCAGCGGTAGACCGACTGAATGGGGCTGAGGCTAACGCAGGCCGCCAGACGAGCTTCCACTAATTGGCGGGCCAGGGCCAGGGCATTGGCTTCGGTGTCAATGGTGACCAGAACAAGGCCCAGGTGGCTGCTCTGGCTGGTCAGGTTGGGGGGCATAGGGTTCTGGAGGATAACACTCAGAGCAACCGGCAGAATCCCCAAAGCCGTAGGTCGGGGTGAGTTGGGAGAGACGTGTCACAGCAGGGGTAACTGGTTTCGGTAGGTTTGGGTATCTAGCTGTTGCAGACGGGCATAGGCCTTATCGATGGTGCGTTGACCGCGCAAAAAGCCGGTGTTGGCCGCGGGGCAGAGGTGGGCCAGGGTTTCTGATGTAAACCGAGCCTTGAGCGCGTCGATTTGCTCTAACTGCCGCAGCCAGTGAAAGGTTTTGGAAAATCGCAGGGGTTCGGGCTGTCCCTCGCGGTTGGGCAGCAGGTGGCGGCCAGTGAAGAGCACCCCGCCATAGGCACGGTAATACAAACAGGCTGACCCTGGCGAGTAGCCCGGTGTCCACAGGGCTTCGGCTTGAGGGCCAAATCTAAAATTATGTTGAAAGGTGGTTTTGGGGGTTTCTGGCAGCAGATAGGCTTCCTGTTCTTGAATTACCAGTTCGCAGCCCAGGCGTTTTTGAAGAGTGGCCGCCTTGCCCAGGGCACTGCGGTGGGTAATGAACAACCACCGCACGCCGCCCTGGGCAACCAGGAAATTTTCCGTCGTCTGATCCCAGGCGGGGGCATCGATTAGGATGTTGTCAGGTAGGATGGGGCTGTCGCTAGCTACGCCTGTGGGAGCACCCCCCTTGATGAAGTAAGCGGTGCCCCCCATGGTGTCGCGGTTAGGGGCAAAGGCAAAGACCGTTGCAAAGATGGGACGCGGCGGCTTGGGCGCGGTAGACAGGGGTTGAGCAACCATAGGCAAGATAAGATTAAATTAGCTCAGGCATTGCGTGGCTTGGGTGGCCTACTTATTCTAGTGAATTGTCAATGGGGTTTTTCTGGCTTTTATTATTGCTGCTCGGCTTGTTTACCTTTGCGATGGTGCGGCAAAGTGTAGGGGCAATTACCCGTACCCCAGTGTGGCTGCTCTGGCTGGTGATGATGATGCCTGCCTTTGTGCTGACGGGTTGGGCCGTGGTGCAGGGTACCGACAGGCCTCTGCCCGCCGGGCTGTTGTTGGCGCTATTTGTGCTCTGTCCCCTGGTGTACTGGGGTTTGGTGCAGTTGGGCCGCAAGTCTCTCCCTAGCCCCCCTGCCGCAGAGACACCAGCCCCCACCCCCGCGCCGGTGCCCCCGGCCAAGCCCGCCCTACGCCCCATTGATAAAGACGAAGAAGCGGCGCTTCAGGGCTGTTTTCCCTGGTCGGTTTATTACCTCCAAAACATTGAATATCGACCTCAGGCGATGATTTGTCGGGGGCAGTTGCGGGCCTCTCCCACGGTGGCCTATGAAACGGTGCGGGAGAATATCCGCCGCAATTTTGGCGATCGCTTCCTGGTGATTTTTCAAGAGGGCTTGCAGGGTAAGCCGGTGTTTGCCCTGGTGCCTAACCCCCAGGCTCAAACTAGCGATGCAACCGAGCAAAAGCGCCTGACTCGCCCTGGCCTGGCGCTGGGCTTGCTGCTGGTCACGTTATTCACCACAACGGCCGCCGGGGCCGCCCTAGCGGGCATCACCGAGGCTGACTTACAGGAGGCTCCCCGGATGATTTTGCAGGGATTACCCTACGCCCTGGCCCTGCTGGTGATTTTAGGCTGCCACGAGATGGGGCATTACCTGACGGCCCGTCGCTACGGCATGCGGGCTACCCTGCCTTACTTCATTCCGGTACCGTTTTTCCTGGGCACCTTTGGAGCCTTTATTCAGCTGCGATCGCCCGTCCCCAACCGCCGTGCCTTGTTTGATGTGGGCATTGCTGGCCCCCTGGCCGGGCTGGTGGTCACCTTTCCGCTCTTACTCTGGGGTCTGGGGCAGTCTACGGTGGTACCCATGCCCGAAACCGGCTCCAGCCTGCTGAGCTTTGAAGCCATCAATCCAACCGCTTCGCTGCTGCTGGCTCTGTTGGTGAAGCTGGCTCTAGGCAACAGCATTGGCCCAGAGCAGGCGGTTCACCTGCACCCGGTGGCCATTGCTGGGTGTTTGGGCCTGGTAGTGACGGCCTTAAACCTGATGCCGGTAGGCCAGTTGGATGGGGGCCACATTGTCCACGCCATGTACGGTCAGCGGATGGGGGCGGTCATTGGTCAAATTGCCCGGCTACTGGTGCTGATTCTGGCGCTAATTCACTCTGAGCTGTTGATCTGGGCAATTCTGTTATTTTTCATCCCTGCTGTAGATGAACCAGCCCTCAACGATGTTAGCGAGTTAGACGATCGTCGCGATTTGCTTGGCCTGATGGCCTTAACCCTGCTAGTCCTCATCGTGCTGCCGGTGCCAGGGCCACTAGCTGGGTTACTGTTTTAGACAGGCGATGAGTTTGGCGATACCAATTCGCTAACCCTCGCTATACTGAGCAGCTAGTTCTGCTCGTTAAGGTGCCACGGTAACCGCCATGCCCCACGATGTAACTCAATGGATTGCAGAGGTACGCACCCTCCAGCACCAGCTTGCCGATGCCCGCCGGGAGCGCGACCAGGCTTACAACAGTGCCGCCAACTGGCGACGGCTCTACGAAAACGAAGCTCGTCAGCGTCGCCAGGAGGTCGCCCAATTTGAGGCTCAAATGACTACGCTACAGGCTTCTGACCCAGCAACATCAGCGGCTGGGCTAGGGGCGGGCGGGGAGTCTTCGCCGTCGCTCAAGGCGATGCAGCAGCACATTGAGACGCTGACCCAGCAACTAGAGGCTGAGCGCCTGGCCCATGCCCAGACTCGACAAAGCTTAACGGCGGCTTTGGGAGATACCTTTGATCGGTTGAAACTCAATGCTCAAACCGCTGCGGAACAGCACTCAGCGATCGCTCGCCTCTAGCAGTTCGGTCTTCCGTCCTGTAAAATAATGCGATTCTAGCTAAGATGATCATTCAAGTCTGAATGGGGGCTTCGTCTGAAGAAAGGCTACGTCCCGGTTTTCCCTTGGCTCAGACTTTTAAACAGGTGATATAGTATCTCGGCTAACGAGATGGATCAGACATGACCTTAGACAAGTATCGTCTCCGTTCTGACTTCCTGGGCACTCAGGTAATTACCCGTAACTCAGGGCAGCGTCTTGGCATTGTCAGCCAGGTTTGGGTAGATGTTGACCAGCGCGAAGTCGTGGCCGTTGGCCTGCGAGAAAACATTTTGTCGGGGTTAGTCTCCAACCCGCTGCAAATTATGCCCCTGAGCAGCATTCGCCAGATTGGTGATGTCATCCTGGTCGATGACGATACCGTCTTGGATGATGAGGTTAACGTTGCCCCCTACAGCACCCTGGTCAACTGCGAAGTGATCACCGAAACCGGCGAGCCCCTGGGCCGGGAGCGTGGGTTTAAGTTTGA
>CAYUBC010000336.1:0-4968 GCA_964442885.1 uncultured bacterium
CAGGTGCGCCGCTGCTTCAGCAGGAATCAGCACGGTGTACCCCGGTAGGGCCAGCCCACTGCCAACAGCAACCCGCAGGGCCCGTCCCTCAACCATGACAGCCTGGTGATGGTTAGCGGGCAAATCTGGATCTAGCTCTATCCCTAGAGATTTCAGCCCTGCTGCGCTCTCTGGCCCTACCAGCGAAAAAATCGCCACGGTTTGGCTCAAATTGCTGAGGGATACCTGATCGGCAGGGAAAATATAGCGATCCATCCACGCCATCAGGCGCTGATCTTGACCGGGAGAGGTGAGAATTAACAGCGTTTCCTCAGTTACATAAACCGTGGTCAGGTCAATGGTTCTGGCCGTAGAGGTAACAAAAATTGTGTCACAACCTTCCCCAGCCTGGCGCTGGGTGAAGGTGTTTGTAGTCTGGTTGTGGAGAAAGCGCAACCGATCCTCACCAGAGAGCTGAATCAGCCCCCAGTGGCTGCGATCAAACAGGGCAACCCCAACCTTAGCCGCCTCTAGAGCCGCCGCATCATTACCAAAGGTAGCGGGTACGCCGCCATCCAACGTGCCCCCTTGGGCCTGGCGTAATGCCTGAAGTGCTGACGTCATAGAGGAATACCCTTTCTGCCTTCTTACTTTTGCCTTGCGGGACTAGCCCATCAAGATCACATTATCCAACACGTGGATGATGCCGTTGTCTGCCTCAATGTCCGCCGCGATGACCGTGGCATTCTTCACTTCGAAGCCCTCGGTGCCGTCAATGGGAATCGGCGCTCCTTCCAGGGAATCGACGGTGCCCATTTTAATCAGGTCGTCCTTAGTATGCTTACCCGCTGCGACGTGAAAGGTAAGGATACGCGCTAGTTGGGGCGGATTTTGTACCAGGGTTTGCACGGTGCCCGGTGGTAGCTTAGCAAAGGCGGCATCGTTGGGGGCAAACACCGTAAACGGGCCAGGGCTTTGCAGGGCCTCCACTAGCCCAGCGGCCTGAACAGCGGCCACCAGGGTGGAAAAGCCTTCGTTATTAACTGCGATATCAACGATGGTAGGCATGGGGATTTTGGATTGGTATCCCCTCCTGGGAGGGGTAGGGGTGGGATTTTGGACTTTGGACTTGCTAATTGGGAGGGAGTTTTAGTTTTGAGTTTTGAATTTTGAACTCAAAACTCAGAATTCAAAACTCTTTATTATTTAGCGATAATCTGGGCTTTGAATATCGCGCAGACGAGCTTCCGGGCGAATGAAACGATCCATCTGGGCCTCGAAGAACTTGCGGTTGGCCATTAGGTGCCGGAGGTTGGGGTCATCCAGGGGATAGAGCAGGGCCGTCCGCAGGGCTTGAATAACAGCGGAGGTAACGTTATACATGGAGCGCTGGAAGGTAATGCCGAGCTGAATCAGCATATCGTCCTCACCCCGGCAGTGCTGCTGGTAGTACTCCAGCAGGTAGGGGGGCAAAAAGTGCAGCATGTCCTGCATCAGCAGCGTGGGAGGAATGCCCGCGCTGCCCACGGGAAACACGTCGGCGTAGAGAATGCCGTAGTGGAAATCGTTTTGGTCCTCAGGAACCTGCCCCGCCTGGGCATTGTAGGACTTGGTGCCTCGGAAGGGAGCGGTACGATAAAACACAGCTTCGACGTAGGGCAGGGCCGCTTCGTAGAGCCAGGTAAAGGCCTTGGACTTGGGAATCAGCTCAAAGCATTCATCGCCGATGTAGACGTGGTGGTAAATGGGTCGTCCGGCGATGGCAAAAATACCGTTAACCAGAAAGTTCATGGCGTCAGGCACGCCCTTAAAGCCACCCTCGTCGTAGATATCCGACATTTCAAAGAAGACCGGGGCCATGACTTCCCAGAACAAGCCCAGGTTGGCGTAGTAGGATAGCTCCCGGCACTTCTCGTAGAACATTTCTGGGAACAGCTTGTGCAGGCCCAGCATCAAGGGATTGGTCTTAAAGTAGGCTTTGATGGCGCGATCGCAGTTGGCCTTGTACTCATCGGTGTAGAGAAAGTCGTTGAACCGACCGCCCATATCCTGGTGCCAGAGCATGGCCACCATGCAGGCTTCGGCAAACTCCATGTTGACCCGGTCGTGCCAGAGATGGTGGAGCAGCTTTGGCCACTTGCGCTTGACCTCGCCCTTTTCCATAAACTCCAGCAGTTCGGGGTGGGCTGTGGCCACCCCCCGCCAGATCCGCAGATCCGCCGTATTCCCGGCGTAGTGGTTGGGGAGGTCAAGATAGTCCTGGGGCAGAAAATACTTAAAGGCTGGCAGCGGATTCAAAAACACCCGCTCGGCAATGTAAAGCAGGTCACGCCAGTAAAAATCCATCGGCACCGCATAGGCTTTGTAGATGCCGATAATCTGCATCAGGTTCTCCGGCGTATCCGGCAGCATGGAACCGCCCGCCTCTAGCCGATGAATGACATCAGCATGGGGGTGGGTAGAGGGGGGGATGAGGGTGGATGGGGGTGGGGTGAGGGTGGTAGTCATGGGGATTTTGGATTTGCGATTTTGGATTTGGGACTGACCTTATTGGAGGGTTGGGATGAGTTTCGCCTTTTAGATGAAGCCGAACCTACTATGTGATTTTGCCTTTTGCCTTTTGCCTTCTGCCTTCTGCCTTTTGCTTTCCGCCTTGCTCTTTCTGCCGTAAGCTAGTCTCGTCTGTCTAACGCATCATCATGGGAAAAAAACAGCGAATTCGGCCTATTGCTTTGTGCTTGTTACGTCGGGGAGAACAGATTCTGGTTCACGAGGGCTATGACCCGGTGAAGCAACAAGCCTTTGCCCGCCCTCTGGGAGGTGGCATTGAATTTAGTGAAACCAGTCGGGAAGCTGTCATTCGAGAAATCAAGGAGGAACTGGGGGCCGACCTTACCGATGTCAAACTGTTGGGCATTGTGGAATCGATTTATCAGTACCAGGGAGAACCAGGTCATGAGCTTGTGTTTATCTACGATGGGCAGTTTGTGGATGACGCGCTTTACCAGCAGGAGAGCCTGGATGTGGTAGAAGGAGAGCGTCAATTTCAGGCGGTTTGGCGATCGCCCGCAGAACTCAGCGAAGCCGGTGTTTTGCTAGTGCCCGAGGCGATGGCGGAATGGCTTTAGGGAAACAGGAGAGGCAGAAATTGCCGCCCTAACCGCCCAGCCTAGGGCTGCACACCTCCTGACAAAACGCCCAGGGGTGGCAGGATAGGGTCAACCAGGGGGAAAGCATTCACGGCATCTGCTACTTCGGCATCAACGGGTTGGGGGAGGGCGGCAACCATGCCGGTAGCGGTGGGTTCGCCCCATTTCACCAGCCAGTTAGGTTGAATGCCCAAGAAGAGAATAAGCCCGGCCAGCAGGTAGGCAGGTATCTTTTCCTCCAGAGTGACCTTGGGGAAGTAGGCAATGGCATTATCCAACTTGCCAAAGCAGGTACGGTTCAGCAGAATTACAAAGTAAACGGCGGTTAAACCAGTACCGACTACGCAAAGCAGGGTTTGCAGAGGATACAGCGCATAGCTGCCCTGAAACACCAGAAATTCTGTCACAAAGCCTATTAAACCGGGAATTCCAGCACTGGCCATGCCTCCCAGCACCAGCAAGGCGCTGGTCATCGGTAGGCCCCGAATGGGGTTCATTAAGCCATTCAGCACATCCAGTTCGCGGGTGCCAACTTTGGTCTCGATAATGCCCACCAGCAGAAACAGGATGGCCAGAATTAGCCCGTGGGAAACCATCTGCCCTACGGCACCAGTCAGGGCTAACTCGGTCATTGCGGCCCCACCGAGCAGAACGTAGCCCATGTGGCCGATAGAGCTGTAGGCCACCATGCGTTTGATATCTTTTTGGGCAATGGCTGTAATTGCCCCGTACAGTACACTCACCGCGGCCCACCCGGCCAGGTAGGGCGACAACTGTGCCCAGGCATCCGGGAAAATGCCCAGGCCAAAGCGAAACAAACCGTAGGTGCCCAGCTTGGCCAGTACACCGCCAAGCATCATCGCCACGGGGGTAGAGGCGGCTACGTAGGTATCTGGCAACCAGGTATGGAAAGGAACGAGAGGGATTTTAATGCCAAAGGCGACCAGCAGCAAACCTAGCAAGATGAGTTGCCACTGCATCGGCAACTCATGCCCCATGACGCTGTGGTAGGTAAAGTCTGACCCACTGCTAAGCCAAACCGTGCCCAAAAAGCTGGCTAGCATCAGCGCCCCAGATAAGGCGGTGTAGAGCAAAAACTTGGTGGCCGAGTAGACCTTCTTCTCGCCGCCCCAAATGGCAATGAGCAGATAAAGGGGCACCAGTTCAATCTCGTAGAGTAAGAAGAAGAGCAGCAGGTTTTGGGCTAAAAACGCCCCGGCTACGCCACTGCTAACAAACAGTAGAAGCGCATAAAACAACCGAGGCCGTTCGATAGTGGGCTGGCTGCTCCAGATGGCGACCCAGGTAATCAGGCCGTTGAGGCCCACCATCAGCAGGGATAGACCATCCAAACTGAGTTCATAGTTGAGGCCCAGGGCCGGTAGCCAGGGCAGAAACTCATGGAACTGGAAATCGCTAACCGAGAGATCAAACTGGGTAAACAGCCAAATAGTCCACACCAGGGCCAGACCAGAGATAACCAGCGCGGCCTTACGAGCTTGCTGACCCGATAGACCTGGCCAACAGGCGATGGCGATCGCGCCAAGGCAGGGAAGCAGTAAGAGGGGAGTAAGCATATCAGTAGGTGGGTAGAAGGTGGGAGGATGGAGACTCAGATTGCTCTAAAACAGCGCCGCCAGGTATTGCCAGCTCATTAACACGCCCAGCAAAGCCACACCGAGGGCAATGGTGAGTACGTAGAACTGCAGCCGACCGCTGTTGCCATACTTTAAGGTTTCGCCGCCAAAGATTGAGGCCAAGCCAACGGCGTTAACCAGACCATCCACCACATAGCGATCCAGCCAATCGGTTGCCCTAGAGAGTAGATCAACCCCAAAGA
>CAYUBC010000337.1:0-1235 GCA_964442885.1 uncultured bacterium
GACAACACCGTGTGCCAGAAAATATCCATTGGTTAGTCCATCTCGCTTTGTAGTGCGGCTGTGATGGCGGCTTTGGCGTTAGCCTGAAATTCTTTAATATCCACTCGACTGAGTAATAGAATGGCCACGAGCATCCCTATTGCTTGCAGGATAAACACCAAGCCAAAGGCCAGCACGGCCTGGAGTTGACCAACCCCAGCGGTTTCACCGGAACTAGCAAAGATAGCCCGTCCTAGATCTAAAACACCACCGCCTAGAACAGTGGCGCTGCCGCGAGCCATTGCCTGAGCCAACCCCCAAGCGCCAATAAACGTACCGGCGGTTTCGGCCACGGTTAAATCTAACATCAGCACAATGGCTCCCAGGGTCAGAATGCCAGACGCTAAGCCAAACAAGAACACGGCAGTTAGCAAAACCTGAGGCGAGCCAGTAAAGCCAGACAGCATGATCCCTAACAGACAGATGGCCCCCCAGCTACACCCTAGTGCCACCGTGCGCTTTTTACCGATTCTGGGCACCACTAGCCAACCCGTAACAATGATGCCGATCAGCGTGCCCATGCCGTAGGCTGCATTGAGCTGCGTAGTTTCAGCAATCGTCATACCAAACACCTCGCCGCCGTAGGGTTCGAGGATGGCATCTTGCATGAATAGACTGAGGCTGAGCACCAGTAAGAAGATAAAGAACAGCCCGGTTTGGCGACTGGCCGTGAGGATTTTAAGAGCCTGCCCTAGGGTAATGTTGTCGTCGCGATCCCGTAGGGACGATCGCCGGGCCAGCCGCGAATACTTGCGCTCAATACCAAAGGTGCTGAGGATGGCCAGCACGCAGACTATGGCGGGGGCAATGATGAATAGACGATTGACCGCCCGCTGCACCTGCTCAATGGGGGCATTCAGCTCAATGGGCCTAAGCACGATGGAGGTGATGATCACCCCGGTGATAATCCCAACCATCAACATTGCCCAGCCGATGCCCACCAGCCGCGAACGGCTATCTTCATCTGAAACGTCCACCAGGAGAGCTGTAAACGGAGTGGATGTGGCACTCAGAGCCAAGCCATAAACCGCAAACAACAGCCCCAGCAGCCCCACCCAGGGATAGGCCTGAGATCCCCAGCCAGCCTCAGCCGTGCGATTGCCCACTTGCCAGGCTACCTGAAGCGCTAAAAAGGACGTGATGGCTACCGTGACAATGCCTACCCAGATGTAGCCGCTGCGGTGATAGCCGAA
Source organism: uncultured bacterium (assembly GCA_964442885.1). Taxonomy (GTDB): domain Bacteria; phylum Cyanobacteriota; class Cyanobacteriia; order Phormidesmidales; family Phormidesmidaceae; genus Nodosilinea. The sequence continues at coordinate 1,233 of CAYUBC010000337.1, forward strand.
AAT
>CAYUBC010000337.1:1245-4967 GCA_964442885.1 uncultured bacterium
CTGGGGCCATAAATTGGTGAACCGCGATCGCCCCGGCGGCAATGAGCGCTGGCACCTGTAGTTCTTCAATCATGACCCGGTTGAGGACACCCAGAGTCAATAGCGACATGATACCGAGCCCCATGTTAAACACCCCCAGCCTTAGCATGGTGAATAGGCTGAGGTTGGGTAGAGCAGCATCGGCGGACTCAGGCACAGGCGACGACAGATCGCGGCTAGACATAGTGCTTTTCCAATGAGCGATATCAAAACTATAGACGTGAAGGGGTAAGGGGGTGAAGGGGGAAGCAGGAAGGGGGAAAAGGCTGCGGAGTGGTTTGAACTGAGACACAATAGGTATCTATGCAGACCATTGTTTAGACAGACCCTCGTTTAAGGACTCGCCCATGTGCCGACTGTTGGCCTATGCTGGGCCGCCTATCCAGCTTGATCGGTTAATTTATGCTCCTGAACATTCGTTAATTGTGCAGAGCTACCAGCCTAAGGAAATGGAGGTGGCTATCCTCAACGGGGATGGCGTGGGGATGGGATGGTACCATCCTGAGCGGCAGGAGACGCCCTACATTTACCGCAACACCCTACCAGCCTGGAATGACATTAACCTGCCTCACCTGTGTCGCTATATTGAAGCGGGCCAGGTGCTGGCCCATGTGCGCAGTGCTACGCCAGGGCTGGCGGTAGATTTGCACAATTGCCAGCCCTTTGCCGCGGGGCGGCTGAGTTTTATCCACAATGGGTTTATCGAAAACTTCCGGCACACCCTGTACCGGTCAATTCGCGATAGCCTGCCGGATCATATCTACCAGACCATTCACGGGTTGACGGATTCTGAGCATATTTTTGCCATGGTGGTGCACAGTCTGGAAATAGGCGCACCCAGTTTAACCGAAGCCCTGCATCGCGTTATTCTTGACCTGGCCAGCCATGGGGCCCATCGGGGGGTGAGGGTGGCCGCCAACATTGTGCTGAGCGATGGCGAACAACTGGTAGCCTGCCGTTACGACAACACCGGCAAATCTCCCTCGCTGTACTGGTTGCAGGATCATCCCGATTTCCCAGACTCGGCATTGCTGGCCTCAGAGCCCTTGTTTGAGGGGGCTTGGGTAAGCTGCCCGGAAAATGTTTTGATTACCGTAACGCCTTACCGTGACCTTATCGTTTCTCCCATCGCTGGTGCCCCCGGCTCAGCTGCCTCAACTGCCGATATCCAACCAGCGCCAGCAGCTTAGACAGCATTTAGAGGCCTGCCGTGCCAGTACCCTAAAACTCGCCGCATCTCTGACCGAGGATGAGTATTACCGCCAGGCCCATCCTGACTTTAGCCCGGTGGGTTGGCACCTGGGCCACATTGCGTTTACAGAATCCCTCTGGATTTTGCGCCACCTGGCCGGGGAAGCCTGCTCGCTGGTGCCCCACCACCAGCTTTTTGCGGCGGATGGGCTGCCGAAGGCCGAACGGCAGGAACTACCAGCACTGCCTCACGTTCTGGAGATGCTGCAAACGGTGCGGCAAAGAGTTTGGGAGTATTTGGCGATCGCTCCCCTCGACCAACAACTGCGGCTCTGGCTGTGGCTGTTGCAGCATGAGAGCCAGCACGGGGAAATCATGTCTATTGTGCTGGCTCTGCATCGTCATGCGGCCCTGTCTAAACAGTCGGATTCCCTGGAGATTACCGAGGATAGAGCGAGGCGGATAGCGGGCGAACTAGGCTTACCCCAAACTCAGCCGATCTACATGCCCCCAGCTGAGATCACAATGGGCTACGACGGGCTAGACGGGGTTGACAATGAGCAACCGGCCCATCGAATGTTGGTTAACGGCTTTTGGCTAGATCCTCACCCCATCACCCAGGCCGAATTTCGCCTCTTTATGAACGCAGGGGGATATCACACGCCAGATTACTGGTCGCCCCAGGGCTGGGCCTGGCAGCAACAGGCCCAGGTCAGCCAGCCCCGGTATTGGTCGGAACATCCCACTTTGACCCATCACCCCGTTTGTGGAGTTAGCTACTACGAAGCAGACGCTTACGCTAACTTTGTTGGCAAACGCCTACCGACAGAAGCCGAGTGGGAACGAGCAGCAGATTGGACAGCAGAGGGTAGCTATCGCGGACTATATCCCTGGGGGGATGACTGGCCCCGACCAGAGCAAGGAAACTTTGGGGGGAATTTCGGCGGAACGACTTCTGTGAACTATGCCTCTCGTGGTGCTACGCAATCCGGCCTGGGCGACCTGCTGGGCAACGTTTGGGAATGGACATCCTCCTGGTTTGAGGGATATCCGGGTTTTCAGGCATTTCCCTACCGGGGGTACTCCCAGGTTTACTTTGACCAACAGCACCGAGTACTGCGGGGTGGGAGCTGGGCCACCCGCCCCTGGGCTTTGCGCGGCACCGTGCGGAATTGGTACTATCCCCATGTCAGAGAGATTTTGGCGGGCTTTCGTTGTGCTCAGGATGCTGATTCTTAGACCTTCCTAGCGTAATCCTCAGCCGTCCTTAGGTTGAACAATGGAATGTTTGATTTTGCTTGATCTTTAACGTTTCACCGGAAATTTTAATCATCCGATGACACAATGCCTAAATAGGCTGTCCACATCCGGTGATTTTATTGCCTTTGAGGTTTTTCTATGCCCCCATTTAACCCCTCTGCTACTCGCTCTCAGGCTACTGGTTCTCAGATTCAGGGGGCGGGTGGCGATCGCCTCACCATTGACTACCTCTTACCGGACGCTACCACTGAGGCCAACCAAGACGGTGCAGACGTGATGGCCGGCCTAACCGCCCAGCCCAAATCCTTACCACCCAAATATTTCTACGACGACCGCGGCTCTGACCTGTTTGAGCAAATTACAGCCCTGCCAGAGTACTACCTGACCCGCACCGAAACCGCCATCCTTCAGGCCCACGCCGATGACATTGCCAGCCTGATTGGCTCCTGTGAGCTTTTGGAGTTAGGCAGCGGCAGTTCCACCAAAACCCGCTATTTGCTGAATGCCTTTCGACAAGCGGGCTATTCCCTACGCTACGTTCCAGTAGATGTGAGTGGGGGCATGTTGGAGGCAACCGCCCAGCAGCTTTTGATTGAGTATCCATCCCTGACAGTTCACGGTGTCGTAGGCACCTATGACGCGGCATTGAGCCACTCCTTACCAGCGTCTCCCTACCCGCGCCTGATTGCCTTCATCGGCAGTACCCTGGGTAATTTGGCCCCAGCGGAATGCCAAACTTTGCTAGCTCAAATAAGTTCTACCTTGCAATCCGGCGACTATCTACTGCTAGGTGTTGATTTAGAGAAAGACCCCACCATTCTTGAACGGGCCTACAACGATAGCCAGGGTGTGACCGCCGCCTTCAATCTGAATATGCTCAACCACCTGAACTGGCGGTTTCACAGTAACTTTCAGCTTCAGCAGTTCCAGCATCGGGCCTTCTATAACCCCACCGCGAGCCAGATTGAAATCTACATCGACAGCCTACAAACCCAAACCGTTACCCTCCAACGGCTGAATTTGACCGTGAACTTTGCCGAGGGTGAACCGCTACTCAGCGAAATTTCCCGCAAGTTCAACCTGTCCACATTGTCTGACGAGCTAAAGGCTGTGAGTTTACCTGTTAAAGAGATCTTTACAGATAAAAACAACTGGTTTGGCCTATTGCTCTGTCAAAAAGCCTAGTACCGCTACGCGGAGTTCAAAATGCAAAATTCAAAATGCAAAATTCA
>CAYUBC010000338.1:0-4964 GCA_964442885.1 uncultured bacterium
CCTGATCCGAGCGGAAGCCGAGTTGCGCAACGCCGAGCAAACCTACCAGCGGTATCAGCAACTGCACCAGGCGGGGGCGATTGAATCTGTCACCCTGGACGACCACCGGGAACGTCTGGAAACCGCTAGGGCGGATGTGCAGGAGGCCCGATCCCAACTCGACAACACCATGCTCACCCTGCAAGAACGCATTCAACAGGAACAGGCTTTGCTCGCCAAACTGCGGGAAGTGCGCCCGGTGGATCTACAAGAGGCTCAGGCAGAGCTAGAGCACGCCATGGCCCAGGTGCAGCGCATTGAAGCCGAACTGGATGACTTTTACGTACGAGTCCCCGTTGCCGGGCAAATCTTGAAAATCAACACCCGAGTCGGCGAGCAGGTCAATACCAGCGCTGGCATTGTGGAGTTGGGCCGCACCAATCAGATGGTGGCGATCGCAGAAGTCTACGAAACCGATGTGGGCCTTATCCAGCCGGGGCAACGGGCTACCATCATCAGTGAACACGGCGGCTTTGACGGAGAAATCCACGGCACTGTTGACCATGTGGCCATGCAAATCAATAAACAAGACGTGCTGGATGCCGACCCTGCCGCCGACAAAGATGCTCGGGTAGTGGAAGTGAAAATTCCCATCGACCCGGAGGGCAACGACCGGGTCGCCAACCTCACGAACCTGCAGGTGCGCGTGACGATTGATTTAACGTCTGATGTTTCATCGGGCCCACCATGAACTCCCTGTCTTTTAAGTCCCTATTCAAGCGCTTCCGCCAGGAACCCCCCCTCGGCTGGACCCAGCTTAGCCATCAGAAGGTGCGCTTGATGGTGGCCCTCACCGGGGTCGCCTTCGCCGACATTTTGATTTTCACCATGCTGGGCTTCCAGGAAATGCTGTTTGAGGGGGCCACCTTTGTCCACAAGAACCTGCGAGCGGATCTGGTGTTGGTGAGTCAACGCACCGAGGCCCTTTACTTTGGGGAAACCTTCTCCCGCAGACATCTCTATCAGGCCGATGGGGTAGCAGGGGTCGCATCGGCAGATCCGTTTTACCTGGGCGGCGGGGCCTGGATTAACCCCTGGACCGGCGAGAGCACAGAGATTATCCTCCTGGCCTTTGACCCCGAGCATCCCGTGCTGGATTTGCCGGGCGTCGCCGCCCAACTGGATGCGATTAAGCTACCCAATGTGGTGTTGCTGGATAGTAAAGCCCAACCCCGCATCGGGCCGGTGGCGACAGCCCTGGAGCATAGCCAACCCGTCACCACTGAACTCTCAGGCCATCGCATTAAGGTGGAAGGGCTGTTTACCCTGGGCAGCAGCATTTTTACCCAGGGCCACCTGATCACCAGCGACCTCAACTACCTGCGCCTGATGGGTGTTCCCAGCCTGGATCAGGCCAATGTGGGGGCCCTCACCCTGGAGCCAGGGGCCGACCCTGAAACGGTGCGTCAGGCTCTCACTGAACAACTGCCGGAAGAAGTAAAGGTGCTCACCCCGGAAGAGTTTATTCAAGCCGAAATCGCCTTCTGGACCCAGGATGTCGCTGGGGTGATCTTCAATTTTGGGGCCATTATGGGCTTTATCGTCGGCATCGTGATTGTCAATCAGGTGCTCTACTCCGACGTCAACGACCACCTGCCGGAATACGCCACCCTCAAAGCCATGGGCTACTCCGACCGACGACTGCTGCTGGTGGTCTTTCAGGAAGCAGCCATCCTTGCTCTGCTCGGCTTCATCCCCGGCTTCGGTGTCTCCCTGGGCATGTACCAACTGCTCGGCTTTCTCACCAAAATTCCCCTGGCCATGCGCTCCGGCGTCGCCCTGCAGGTCTTTACCACCACCGTCATCATGTGCATGCTCTCCGCTGCCATCGCCATGCGTAAACTTCACGCCGCCGACCCTGCGGATGTGTTTTGATTTCGGATTTTAGATTGCCGATTTTAGATTGCCAAAATCCAAGATCCTTTCCCCCTTGCTCCCTTTCCCTCTTCAACCATGCCTCCCATCGTCTCCGTCCGCCAACTCAACCACGCCTTCGGCAAGGGCGAACTCCGCAAGCCGGTTCTCTTTGATGTGGATCTGGATATTTTTCCCGGAGAAATCGTCCTGCTGACGGGGCCCTCCGGTAGCGGCAAAACAACGCTGCTGACGCTGATTGCGGGGCTACGATCGCTCCAATCTGGCAACGTTAAGGTACTGGGGCAGGAGCTGCTGGGTGCGACCAAAAAACAGCTGGTACAGATTCGAAGTGAGATTGGCTTTATCTTTCAGGCCCACAACCTGCTGGCCTGCCTGACGGCACAGCAAAATGTGGGGATGTCCCTACGGCTGCATAAAGACATGTCTCTGGAAACTCGGGTGGAGCGATCCAGAGACATTCTGGAGGCGGTGGGTTTGGGAGATCGGGTGGATTACTATCCCGATAATTTGTCTGGGGGGCAGAAGCAGCGAATTGCGATCGCCCGTGCCCTGGTCAGCCAGCCCCGACTGCTGCTGGCAGATGAGCCCACGGCAGCCCTGGACAGCAAATCTGGTCGGGACGTGGTGGATATTATGCAGCAACTGGCGAAGGAGCAGAACTGCGCCATCCTGCTGGTCACCCACGACAACCGCATCCTCGACATTGCGGATCGGATAGTGCATATGGAAGACGGTCGGCTGGCTCGAGACACAGCCCTGGTGAATAGCCATCAATAGCACCGGATTTCGTGAAGACCCATAACATCATTGCCGAGGATTAAACAATGGAACAGCCATTTAAGAAAATTATTCGCTACGCCACCCTGGCTCCCTCGGGCCACAATACCCAGCCGTGGAAGTTTGTCATCAAAGACAATTCCATTCTAATTTTTCCTGACTATTCACGAGGACTCCCAATTGTCGATCCGGATGATCATGCTCTGTTTATTAGCCTGGGATGCGCTTTGGAAAATTTGGTGGTTGCGGCAAACCATATCGGTTTTAGTGCCAAGGTTGAATATTGTCTTCAAGACAAGGAAACAGAGCATATTCGTGTGACCCTTAACGAAGAAAAAGTTGAATCTGATCCTGAGCTGTTCAATGCGATTCAGAACCGACAGTCCACGCGAAGTAAGTATAATGGCCGCAAAATTCCGGCAGAAGACCTGGAGAAGCTCAGACAAATCAGCCAGCAAGATAAGGTTTCGTTCATCTTATTTACCCAGGATAGGGAAATTGAGCCGATTATAAAATTCGTCAAAGAGGGCAACCGGCTACAGTTTCGCAATAAATCATTTGTCAGCGAATTAATCAGCTGGATTCGATTCAGTAAAAAGCATGCCCTCGCCACCTGTGACGGGTTAAACTCTGCTTCCATGGGTTTGCCGTTTATTCCCAGATGGTTGGGAAAATTTATCCTCAATACCCTCGCCACTCCTGATGGGGAAGCGAAAAAATGTGAAAAACTTATTCGTGGGTCATCAGGCTTGGCCTTATTTATTGCCCAAGCCAATGATAAAGAATCCTGGATTAACGTAGGGCGAAGTTTTGAAAGAGTCGTACTTAAAGCCACTGCTCTCAATATCAGGCATGCCCATATGAACATGCCCTGCGAAGAAGTAGAGGTCAGAAAGAAATTACAGCAACACCTGGGACTGAAGAACGAGCAACCTTTGCTCCTATTACGAATAGGTTACGCAGAGCCGATGCCAGAATCCTATCGTCGTCCCGTAGAAGCTGTTCTGGTTGGGACATAAAAAGAGGCCATAAGACAGCTAGTAATGCATTTGAAATTCGTTTATGACTACTAAGAACCCATCTCTAAAGCAGCTATGGCAGCAGGCTTTACCAACTGAGAAAGTTTTCCAGCCGGAAGACTATGGCCATCTGCCAGAGTTGGCACAGCGGTATTTATCCCATGCGATCGCTCCCGGCACCCGACTAGCCTCAACCGTCCGCCTAAAAATGCATGGCGACATCAAGCTCAAAGGCTGGCAACCCTTCCGGGCTGAAGAGATGATTAGCTGGGAGCGAGGCCTGATCTGGCAAGCCACAACCTGGGTTAAAGGAATTCCCCTTTCAGGCTGGGATCGTCTGGTAAATGGAGAGGGGGGCATGCGCTGGAAGTTGCTGGGCCTGTTGCCGGTGATTCAGGTAGAAGGCCCGGACGTGACCCGCTCTGCCATTGGACGCATGCTGGGGGAATGTATCTGGCTGCCATCCGTACTCTGTCAGCAGGCCCAGTGGACCGCGGTGGATGATACCCACGCTCAGGCTACCCTCAGCTACCTCGGCGAAACCACTCAGCTTAACTTCATCCTCAGTCCCACCGGCCAGGTGGAGCAATTTCGATTCCAGCGGTGGGGCAATCCCGAAGGGGCCGAGCACCACTATGTTGACTTCGGCGGTTATGTGGACGGGGAAGGAACCTTCGGTGGCTATATCATTCCCACCCAAATTCGGGGCGGCTGGTATTTCGGCTGCGATTGCTTTGAATCCGAAGGAGACTTTTTCCACGCCTCTATTGATGAAGCGATGTATCGATAGGGCGTATCTAGAGGTTTGGGGAAGGGGCAGGCCATGACTTAGGCACAGAAGTAAAGAGGTCATCAAAGCGGTGATTGGCCCAAGCTAGCCTAAGCAGGAGGAGATGGTTAAAGCCATCTTCACTCCAGCGCATACCGACGCCCTTGAAGCGTTGCTGAATCAGCCATTTACAGGCACTTTCCACCATCCCTGAGCCCAAGGGGAGGCCCAGGCGCTCAAAGTGGTGATACCGGGTGTGTTGGTGGTGCCGCTGGAAGTAGGCCTGCACCTGGAGCAGGGTGGAGCAGGCCGAGGCCGACCAACCTGGGAGATGAATCAACTGGGTTAAGGTTTGCCTGAGCCGGTGCACCTGGCCATGGCGGAGCCAATGTCGCCAGCGGCGGAACCAGGCGTGGGCCTCGGCAGAGTGAAGGGTGTCCAAGAGGGCCTGAGTAGCTCGAGCCAGATGGCCAGCAGCATGG
>CAYUBC010000339.1:0-4964 GCA_964442885.1 uncultured bacterium
CTTCGGTATTGCCCAGCTTAGTTTTGGTTTGCCCCTCAAACTCAGGATCCGGCACTTTAACCGAAACAATGGCCGTTAGCCCCTCGCGGATGTTTTCCCCGGCCAGGTTAGATTCCGCGTCTTTGCGCTTGTTACGCTTGCGAGCAAAGTTATTGAGGGTGCGGGTCAAGACGGCCTTAAGCCCCTCCAGGTGGGTGCCTCCATCAATGGTGCGGATATTGTTGGCAAAGCCCAGCAAGTTATCAGAGTAGGCATCCACACACCATTGCAGAGCCGCTTCTACCTGCACGCCATCTCGCTCGGCGGAAATGTGGATAATTTCTTCGTGAATTGGCTGTTTGTCGCTGTTGATGTAGGCGATGTATTCGCTAATGCCGCCCACATAGTGGTAGGTAGACACCTTGGGCTGGTTAGCCTTGAGGAGCTCCAGACGGTAATCGGTAAAGATGATTTCAATGCCCGCGTTCAGGTAGGCCAGTTCACGCAGTCGTCCGGCCAGCGTGTCGTAGTCAAACTCAATGCCCGTCGAAAAGATTTGCGTGTCGGGCAAAAACGAGACCGAAGTACCGCGCCGTTTTTCCTGCAGTGGGGCAATGTTTAGGTCGCCCATGGGCACACCCCGCTCGTAGCGCTGCTTGTGTTCCCCGCCATCGCGCCAAACGGTGACCTCAGCCCATTCTGACAGGGCGTTGACTACGGAAATACCCACCCCGTGCAGCCCACCCGATACCTTGTAACCGCCGCCGCCAAACTTACCGCCAGCATGGAGCACTGTCATCACCGTTTCCAGCGCTGACTTACCCGTGCGGGGGTGAATATCTGTGGGAATGCCGCGCCCATCGTCCGTAACGGTGACAGAGCCATCGGCGTTGAGGGAAATATCGATGCGCGTACAGTGCCCGGCCAGGGCTTCATCCACGGAGTTATCGACAACCTCGTACACTAAATGATGGAGACCCCGAGGCCCGGTAGTGCCAATGTACATTCCCGGACGCTTACGGACAGGTTCAAGTCCTTCTAGTACTTGAATCTGCTCGGCCCCGTAGTTGGTTGTCATACTTTACGCTCCAGAAATGGCCTGAAAGCCACGTACAGAAATGCAGGTCAAAACACAGTCAAATTATAACATAAACCCGCCAGAGGGGATTCTAAAGCCAACTGAGATGAAGATTGAGTTAGGGATGCATCCGCTTAAAAAAACGGCCTTTGAATTGCCCCTAATCGAGGATCCTGCGAACCTTGCAAAGGGTACTTTTAGTGATTCAAGTGTACCATTTTTGCTGGTCATTGGTGGGGCCACGGCCACCGGGAAGTCGGGCTTGGCCCTCGCCCTGGCTCAGCGCTGGCCTACTGTTCTCTTGAGCGCCGATTCCCGACAAGTATACCGAGAGTTCGACATTGGTACCGCTAAACCTTCGCTGCACGAGCAACAGCAGGTACCCCATTATTTGATAGACATTTGCGACCCAACTACCACGCTAACCCTGGCCGAATACCAGCACCAGGCCCAGACCCTGATTCAGGATATCCACCGGAGTAATACCCAGGTTCCCATGCTGGTGGGGGGGACTGGCCTTTACATTGATGCCGTGGTCAGAGGGCTGAAGATTCCTCCTGTGGCCCCTCAGCCGGAGCTCCGTCAGCAGTTAGCCGCTTTAGGCCAGATTCATTGCTATGAGCTACTTCAGGCCATTGATCCAACTGTGGCCCAGCGCATTCACCCCAACGATCCAGTCAGAACCACCCGAGCGCTGGAGATTTTCTACGTGAGTGGGCAGTTGCCGTCTCAACTTCAGGGCGAAGCGCCACCCCGTTATCCTATTCTCTACCTGGGGCTAGATGGCGATCCCACTCACCTGGGCAACCGTATTGTTCAGCGCACTCAACGCATGGTGGAAATGGGTTTTGTGGAGGAAGTCACTCATCTGATCCACCGCTATGGGGCCGACTTACCCCTGCTCAACACCCTCGGGTATGCCGAAATGCGCCGCCATCTTCAGGGCGATTGTTCTCTGCCTGAGGCGATCGAGGCGATTGTCATCCATACTCGCCAGTTTGCCAAACGGCAGCGCACCTGGTTTCGCAACCGGGCCACGGTGCAGTGGTTTGATGCCGGGGCTAAAGACCTGGTGGATCAGGTTTGGCGGTGGGTATGTGAGGCAGAACTGATTCAGGACTGAAGCCTGAGGCTGCAACCGTCAGGCTAAATCTGCTCAGGGTCAATTCCCAGTTCTTGCAGCTTAGCCAGGAGTTGCTGGTTGCGTTGGCGCTCGGCTTCGGCCCGTTGGCGTTCGGCTTCGGCCCGTTGGTGCTCGGCTTCGGCCCGCTGGCGTTCGGTATCAGCGCGTTGGCGTTCGGTATCAGCGCGTTGGCGTTCGGTATCAGCGCGTTGGCGCTCGGCGTCAGCGCGTTCCTCCGGAGCCGGAACCAACTCACCATCGGCGGTAAAAAACCGCAGTTGCTGGTGATAAATCCCCAGGTAAAGCCCTAGCTGCTCACTCCAAAGCCAGTCTTGCTCGGTTGGCAGAATGGGCTGATAGGTGCCATCCAAAAGGTGAAAACCCTGCAATTCCAGAGTTTGGGGGTCAAACCAGAAGTAGTCTGGGGTGCGAAAAATATCTTGATAGATCTCCTTTTTCAAGCCGCGGTCCGTCTTGGCGGTAGAGTCTGACAGCAGTTCGATAATGACATTGGGGTACTTTCCCCCCTCTTCCCAAACGGCCCAGCTTTTGCGAGGGCGATTTTCAGCATTGAGGACGACAAAGAAATCTGGGCCTCTAAAGTACTCAGACTTGAGCTGTTTAGGGCTGTAGTAGATAGTCAGGTTGCCGGAGGCGTAAAAATCCTGCCGATCGCGCCACAAATCCTTGAGGAGCCGAATCAGCAGGTCAATCTGGTCGCGGTGCAGGTCAGATTCCAAGGGGGGTTCATCGCTGTAGAGGTCGCCGGGGGGCCAACGGATGCCGGCCTCTGGAGCTAGGCTTAGCTCAGGCTGAACCACGTCGGCTACCGCAGGCTCAGATGGGGTTGAGGAAACAGACATAGTCACCTCGGTTACAAGGGTTATCGCTCAGGGGCGTGGGCTTGTAGCGCCGAGGACAGCAACCCGTCCCAACGCAGCTTTTTCTAAAGCGTCTCATCCGGTAAGTCGTTTTCAAGCTCTAGGGCCAGAGGTTCAGCCACGGCCTCGGCGGTGGAAGCTTCCAGGAGAACGGGTTCGGCCTCAGGGGTTTCGGCTTTGGTTTCCAGGTTGAGGGGCAGGCGCAGGGGTTGCTCGTGCTCCATCGCCGTTTGCGGTAGCGACTCTTCCAGGTCGTCCAGCGGGCGCGGAATCACCATCACCGCATGAAGTTCGCCGATGCGCTCAGCCTCGTGCATACCGGCCTCAATGGCGATCGCCACATTGGGCAGCGACCCTCGAATCAAGATAGTACACAGCCCATCCCCAATAGTTTCGTGGGACATGAGCTGCACATCGGCGGCCTTGGTCATGGCGTCAGCGGCCCCAACCATCGCCGGGAACCCACGGGTCTCCAGCAGGCCAATGGCCTGTTTGCCCAGCTTACCGTGACCCACCCGGCGCAGTTCATCCCAGCGGGCGCAGATTGGCAGCACCGCCTCCAGGTTGGGCAACGGGCGGGGAATCAGGGTAGACGACACATACTGCCCAAACTCCTTAGCGGTATGCACCCCGGCCTCTACCGCCATGCGAATATCGGCAATGCCGCCGCGCACAATGGCCGTGCAGTGACCACTGCCAGTTTTTTCGTAGCCAACTAAAAATACATCAGCCGCCTTCAACATGGCATCGGCGGTACCCACCACAGCCGGAAAACTCTCGGTAGACACCATTCCCAACGCCGCACCACGATACTTATCCAGCCGCCGGACTTCGGGCTGATTGGGCTGAGGCTTAGCCAGGGTCAGCTGCTGGGGCTTGGAGGCCAGCTTTAGCTCTGGCTTGGAGGCTAACTTACCGTCAACTTGCATAGGGTGCCTCTGGGAAGGTCATATCCGCTACTCCATTCTAAGGCTTGTTTTCAGGAGTCACGCCATTTAATGCCTGTCGATGGGGAAAGAGGGTGTTTAAGAGCTGGTGCACCTGTTTTTGACCGTAGACATTGGCCGAGGGGGCCGAGGCCGGGGGGAGGGAGGAGTGACTGTCGGCGGCGGGCTGATGGTGAGGAACGGAAGGCGTCGCGTCCTCTGCTCCATCGGTGCTGCGACTGAGATCCCCCACGAGAGCATTGGGAGGAACAACCTGACCAGTTTTGAGGGTGGGATCAATCAGGGTGCTATTTGCCCCGACGCAGGCGTGCTGACCAATGCGACCCCGCCCTACCACTAAAACACCGCTCCCTAAATTAGCCCCGGGCTCAATAATCAAATCTCCCCGTGTGGCCTGGATGATAACGTCGCTGCCCAAACATACCCCAGTGGAAACCACCAGACGACAGCCAGGAGCCGCGCCCAAAATCACGTTATTCGCCTGGGCAACGCCGGGGGCAACAACGACCTGCCCCCGGTCGCCAGGGCTATGGAGGGTATGGGTACCAGGGTCGGATGTAGGATTAACGGGATCCGCCATGGCCTTTGACAACTATGCCTTTAACAACCACGCTAAGGCCGCTGAATAGTAGCTTCTAAGACCCGCCGTTTGGCTTTTGGATCGATCCCCACCAGGCGCACATATTCCCCTCGGTGAGCCTGCAACTGCCCCTCCAGAGCGGCCAGAATGTCGGACACCCGGGTACCCGCCAGGGGCGCACCGGTTTGCCAAGCGCCGCTGCGATAGCGGCGCTGGTCGGCGTGCTCCAGGCTGAGACGATAGCCCTGGTTCATCAGTTGGTTAACCTGCTGCACCAGCTCAGCAGACAGCGGTTGCCCACCGCCGGATTCATTGCTACTGGCGGGGGCGGGGGCCGGGGCCGCAGGAGCAGCCACGGGGGCAGCTAGTTGCGGAG
>CAYUBC010000340.1:0-4958 GCA_964442885.1 uncultured bacterium
CGGGGAGTGAAACAGTGAGGCAGATCCATGACAGGCAGGGGAAGCAGGAAGCGATCTCATTCGCCAGCCACATCGCGAGTCTAGCGGGCCAGCACCTCGCTAGACCACATCAGAACTCAGGGAAAAAGCAAACCGTAGAGCTAGAAATTGATGCCTGATTCGCACCATGGGCAAGGTACTGACTCAGGAGGCTTAGAGCCATCGCAGAAAGCACCGATCGCTGCAGGGAACTCTCTTCTGGCCTGTTGACCCGTAGCCTCGGCGCTGAGCCGCACTCACCTGGGTTTGTGTTGGGCCAAACTACGGTATACCATGGGGGCGAGATATATTGACCCTTGACCTACTGCTGCTGACGACTGAACAATGGCCATGTGGGCATTACTCGGTGACTGGCAAAGTAATAACCGACTCGTGCAGTATTTGGTCACCGTAGAGCGCTAGGTGTACTCAGTCTAAGGGATGTGCGGACAAAGGCTCTAGATAAAGTCTTGACTATTACAGAAAAAGAATATTCCAAGAGGCTTTGAAGCCTCTTGGAATATTAGATTACAAGCATTAGTAGTACAGCCTCGCCACTAAACCCTGCGTGCTTCAGTTAGCATTGGCCTTAGGCACTTTAGCCTGGCCTCGCCGCCGCAGAATGTACCCGCCGCCTGCCCCTAGCACCAGCACGACTACACCACCAGCCCCCACTACCCAGAGCAGCGGGAGATCGCCACGCTAATTTAGAGCTTCCTGGGTTTTGCTAATATAGCTCTGCACATAGGGATAGTCGGGGTTGAGTTCATTCACCTGCCGAAAGGTCTTCAGAGCCCGCTTGAATTGGTTGTTTTCATATTGCCCTACGGCAGTTTGGTAGAGCTGCGAAATTTCGCTGGGCTTAGGTTCTACATCGGCCTCCTTGAGGAATTCTTCAATCACGTCCATAGGCACTATAAAGTTGGCTCCCTGGATTGGGGCACCGGTATCGGGGTCAACCTTGCCAAAGGTCGCGACACCAATGACCTTGCCATTTTTGTCAAAGGCCGGGCCACCGCTACTACCGCCGCTGATCGCGGCATCGGTTTGTAAGACCTCCCAACCCCCTTCCATAGACTTGATCGCACTGACCACCCCTGCGGTCATTGAGGGTTGTATGATTTCGTCAGGGGCTAACTCAGCCCCACCGGGGTAACTTAGCACCAAGAGGAGATCGCCAGTGGTTACTGATTCATCACTCCCCAGTTCAACCGTGGGCAAATTGTTGGCTTCGATTTTAAGAATGGCGACATCTTTACCTGGGGGCGGTTCGCCTACCGCTTCTACCGTAGCTTTGTAGCCCTCTTCGACAATGACATCGCGGTTAGTACTGGCCCCCAGAGCCACATAAATCTCAGTATCTAGGGTGTCTAGATTCATGTAGTGGGCGTAGTACTTGGCGTGAGCCTGGAGGCAGAGCTGAATAAATTCATCGGTGCCAATGGTTTGACCAATCACGTCTTGAAGATCGCCCTCTGCAAAGTCATCCCATAGGGTTTGGCAGCCTGCCGTTGCCACATCCTCCAGGGCGCTGCTGGCCAGCAGCGCCTTGAGTTCATCTTGCTCGGAGGACACCACATGGGCATTGGTGATAATATAGCCATCTTCGGTGACGATAGAGGCAGACCCCGTCGTGCTGACTTCGGCTTCTTCCTGAATCTGCTCATTCAGGGGTTCAAAATAATTGAGGGGATCCGCCAAAATCGTTTTCATTATTTCGGCAAATACTTGCTGCTCTGATCTCAGTTCGCCTCGCTTGACCCGCTGTGCGAGGGATTGGACAAGCGTCTCCAATTTGCTCTCGCTCACAGTGTAGTCGGGTACCGAAAACTTGGCATGGTGCACGGTTTGAATCATGACGGTGCCGGGCCTATTGTTTTCTGCGATTTGGTTATTGCTAAGGGTTTTAGCTTTACCACAACCGACTAAACCAGAGGTGAGCAGCGTGACAAGGGCAAGAATTCGCAGATGCTTTTTCATGGTTGAAGTTCCTTGATTAGGGAGCATTGGGCTAACCAAGGGGATATAGCTCTGATCAACGGCAAGTTATTCAGGCTAGGTGAGGTATCGCCTCATCCCAATTGCCCCCCACTTTGCAGGCTGGCCTCTAGCTCTTCTAGGGCTTGTAAGCTGCCCACTACCCAGGCTCGCTGCACCGCCTGCTCAACCCAGGCAACCATGGGCCACTGGGGAAACAGTGGACTGGTCTCCGACTGGCGGTAGTCTCCAGCGTCTAGGAGGTAGATGGTCAGCTGTGCATTGGCGTAGATCCAAACTTCGGGAACGGCGATCGCCCGGTAAGCGGCCAGGGTCGTTGGCGAGGTCACGTCAGTTTCAATCGCTAAATCGGGGGGAGGATCATCGGGCTGAAGTTTGCGCCGCCCGATCATGCGTTGATAGTTTTGGACATAGAAACAGGCATCGGGCTCTACACCTGCTAACCCTGGCTGTTTGAAGGTGGTAGACCCAAAGGGCTGATAGCGCCTCCCTGTCATCCGCAGCAGCAGTTTGACAATATCTGCGATTAAATCGGTGGGGACTTCGTGTTCAGGCAGCGGCACGGTAATTTCTAGGGTATTGTCGCTATAGGCTATGCGGGCGGCTCGTCGCTCCCCCAACTCTTGCAAAATGGTTTCAAACTCGGCCCAGCTCACGTCAGGAATGGTGACCTTGCTACCGGGGGCCAAATGCAGTTGGCTGATCGGTTTGCTGACGGGAACAAGGGTAGTCATGGGGCCAAACCTGGGGCGATCGCGCAGTTCATTGATCCTAATTATATGAGGGCAATGCTGTGACCTCACCCAACCCTATAACCCATTGCCAATGAGAATAAACGGTGCCCAGTGGTAGGGGTGCCGAAAGCCTACCGCCGAGAGCGGCGTGCCATTGCCAGATGAGACCTCAACATCGCCAGGAGATCGCACCGATGCTAACCGAGTTTCGGTATTTTGGTCGTACAGTAGGCTGAGCTGGGCCTGACGCAGGGCTTCGGCTTTGGTGAGTTCGCCTGTGGCCAGCAGTTCGTAGAAGCGCTGCATCAGAATGCTGGTGCTGGTGTCGTTGACTTTCTAAAGGGAGGCAATGACCGCCTCGGCCCGGCCTGCTTTTAGAAAGTAAGAGCTAATGCCCGCCAGTTCGGTACCATCGCCCGTGCCGGACTCACCCCCGAGGGCGGTTTGGCAGGCCGAGAGCACCACCAGGTGCAGATTTCCCAGGCGCGTCCCTATATCGTCAATATCGCTGACCCGCAGTTGGCTCCCATCGCCCAGCACAATATAGGAGTCTTCTTTTCGACCGGGCACAAAGGCGGCATGGCTGGCAATGTGCAGAATGCGATGGTTGAGCACGCTGGCTTTTAACTGCTCTAGGGTAAACGCCTGGTTTAGATATACCTGGCCGGGATAGCTGCCGGTAGTGTCGGGGCCACCGCTGAGGACGATGTTGTTGAGTTCGGGTTCGACCGCAGGCAAGGGGGGAAAGCCCGAGACGGGCTGGGTCTGGGGTTGACCCAGCACCGGGGTGGCGTCAATGCCAGTGAGGCGATCCTCAGTATCGGTGGCTTGTGGCGCGATGACGGTGGAGAGGGTGTAACGTTCAATCAAAAAGCTCTCCCCGTCGAACAGGGCCGCCATGGGAATGTAGCGAGTGACGCGGTCGTGGACAAAAATCAACGAGGTGATATTGTTGGCCTCTAGTTCAGCCTCCAGGGGTGCAATCAGCCAGCCATAGAGTTCTTCGCTGGCGGCTTGCAGGGCCACCAGGTCGCCGCCAGTGGTGAGCAATTCACCAAAGCGCTACACTGTCTGGGAAAGTTCCCCCTGTTTGACGGGTACCTCCACGCTGCCCACGGCGCTGCCCGCCGCCCACAGCAACCACAGTTTATCGTCGGTGACGAAAGGATAAATCAGCACCGAGTTGGGGTTAGCGGCTAGCAAGGCTTGAGCCTCCCCATTGAGGTTGTCGGGGTCTTGAAACAACAGACGATCTGTGCTGCTCCGCTGCTGGACGGTGGCTTCAAATTTTTGCACCTCGTCGTTATAGGCGGCAATCAGCCGGTCTTGCTGAGCCATCAGGCGGCTGAGGTCAGCGCAGTTGGTTTGCTGGCAGGCGTAGAGAGTCTGGCCAAAGGCCATCAGGCTGGTGTGCTCTTCAACAATAGGTTCTTCCTGGTCGGTATAGGCGAGGTCGGTGCCCGTCCAGGTGGCGCGGGTGTTGGTGAACTCACGGAGTTCCTCCAGCTTCAACAAGTCCAGCACTTGCTGTGCTTCGGGAATGCGGCCCTGTTCAAGGAGCAAATCGGCTAAGGCTCGATAGTCATCCGCGACCGAGTCGGTGTAAGACTGTTGCAGGTCTTGAGGCAGGGTGCCAAGACCGCCCCGAATGCCCTCCCGCACGTTGACCGATTGTTTGTAAAACACAATGGCCACTTCGGGCTGAGTCGCAGCTAAGACTTCACCCATATTGGCCAGGGCCTCGGCTTCTGCGGCCAAATCGCCGGTTTCTTGGTGAATGACAATGGCCTGCTGCAAGGTAGCTGTGGCTTTTGGAAGGTTATCCTGGCTACCATAGGCCAGACCTAAAACGTTCAGCGTACTGCCTTCATCGGGGCGCACCCCGACTTCGCGCTGGATTTTTAAGGCTTGCTCTAGCACGGCAACGGCCTGGTCGGGGTTGCCCTGGGCCTGGTAAATGCGCCCCATAGCGACTAACACCCGACTTTCGTTGACAACATCCCCCATCTCTTGGGTCAAGCGTAGGGAGGCTTGAAGCTACTCTAGGGCCAGGTCAGGCTGGCCTTGCTGCCGATAGATGTTGCCTAACGTCCTACGGATAGATGCCTCTGAGGGCTTTTCACCGACTGTTTGGCTAATTTGCAAGGCCTGTTGATTATGGGTCAGAGCCTGGTCGTACTGCCCTAACCGCAAGTATCAGGGCTATTT
>CAYUBC010000341.1:0-4951 GCA_964442885.1 uncultured bacterium
CTTGCGTCTCGGCCAACCCGCCCGCCTGGGGATCGGGCAGGGCTTCAGGGAAGGTCTCTACAGCAGCCAGCAGGGTGGTCGTTTGCTCGGCCGTTAGGGCACCGACAGCGGTTCCTACGGCGGTCAAAAAGCGCTGCTGGCCAAGATAGCGCTGGTTTTTTACGTCAGCTAGCGCCGTCACCACGGCGGCGGGTAGCTTGCCCTCTAGATCCGCCAGGGAGCGGGCCGACAGCACAAAGGTGTCGAGGTCGTGCAACGGGCGGCTGTTGGCGGTGGGGAACAGGTCGGGTGACTCCAGCAGGCTTTGCCAGAGCAGGTCATAGCGACTGCTGGGGCGGATGTAGTAGCGGTAGTTGTGGGCCCAGCGATCGCTCAGCAAATGGTCATACTTGAGCCGACCGCTGGCGTCAGGGCTGACGTAGCTGGGGGTGCTAATGCGCGGGTAGGCCGTCACCAGCCAGGGGCCAACCGCTGCGGCCACCTCATCGCCGCTGGCATCAAAGAAGCGCTGGCTCCAGGTCAGCACATCGGGCAGAATTTTGGCTATCTCCGCCTCATCGGTGGGGATAGCAATGGCCGGTAGGGTGAGGTCGGTGCTGTTGATGGATTCCAGATACAGCCGCATCTGCCGCCACTGCTGCCCCCGCGTTGAGGCCGCACTGGCCAGGTCAGCCGCCAGGTCAGCGGGTACCCGGAAGTAGGTGGATGGCTGGTCAAGGGCCGAAAACGCCGTCAACGGGCTGACGGTGAGATCCACTAGCGCATCGGCCAGTCCAACGTCCTGGGGAGCTAGCACCACCGGCAACAGTTCCCGCAGTGCCCGCCGCTGGGTTTGGCTGAGGGATGTCTGGAAGCTTTGGAAAGCCAGGATTGGCACCTGTAGCGAGCCACCCGCCCGGTTATCCAGGCTAAAGCCGCCGTTGGCCAGCACCTGGAATAGAGTAAGGCCAGGGAAGGCTGTGGTAAAAGCCGCCAGTACCCGCACCGTGCGCGGCTCAAGTCCGGGCTGGTTGGCAGCGGGAACGGCGATCGCCTCACTCAGCCGGAAGCGCAGTTGCTCAATCCTGGGAGCCTGGCCAGCAGGGTAACGGAACAGCAGCCGGGTGCGCCCGTTCAGGGGCAGCGTTACGGCCTGCAAAATGGAGGTGGCCCCAGGCTGACCCGGCGGCGGCAGAGTTTGCTCACCAGCGGCGGCGTTGCCCTGGTCAATCAGCGTGTAGGAGGAGCCTGGGGTGAGGCCAATCACCAGCTCTAGCTGGGCTTTGCCTGGCCCCTGAATGGCTACCCGACCATAGCTGAGGTAGGAGGCGATGCGAGGCCGCAGGCTCAGTTGCACCATCGCCAGCAGGCTATCGGCAGCGATTTCACCTGCCCCAGGGCTAAAGCAGCGCCCCGGCTGCACCAGCAGCTCCACAAACAGGTGGGCAGGCCAGTGGGCGACCATCAGCACATCCTGAGTGTTTTGGGGATCGGCCACCACCGCATTGAGGGCGGTTTGCAGAGCCGATACCAATCCATCACCGGTAACTGGCTGGTTGGTGCCTTTATCGCGCAAATTCAGCGTCACACCCAGCCCCAGGGGCAACAGAAAACGGCCATCGGGGGGAGTGGCCTGGGGAAACGCC
Source organism: uncultured bacterium (assembly GCA_964442885.1). GTDB lineage: Bacteria > Cyanobacteriota > Cyanobacteriia > Phormidesmidales > Phormidesmidaceae > Nodosilinea. Next base: position 1,626 of record CAYUBC010000341.1, read on the forward strand.
AGATCTGGCAGGCTGGTCAGGTCGAGCAGCTCGCGCGGCAGCCCAGCAGGTACTTCCACGTTGTAGGTGGTCAGCGGTTGCCGGGTTTGAGGATTGCGGTAGCCTCGAACATTTTCCGCCAGGGTTTCCAGCAACAGCCGCAGCAGGCGGGTCTGGGCATCGAGCCGCAGAGCCGTTAGGGCGGTTTGCAGCGCGGCCAGTAGGGGTTCCCCGGTGATTAAATCATTACTGCGTTCGTCTCGCAGAGTCAGCCCAATGCTCAACCCCAGCCGCTGCAAAATGCTCCAGCCGTAGGGGTCGGCGGTGGGGGCAGTGAGGTCTCGGAAGGCGACAAAGTCCCCAGCTAGGCGGGGCGGGCCAAACTGCACGTCTACGTTGTAGGTGGTGAGGGGCTGCTGAGTAATGGGATCCACGTAGCCCTGGGGATTTTCGTCCAGGGTTTCAACCAGAGCTTGCAGGACGGGATGCAGGGCCGCCTCGCGCTGGGTCGGGTTAATCAGCCCTGGCCAGGCGGGCCAGACCAGGTGCGACTCCCGCCAGGAATACCAGGGGCTTTGACCTAACTGGTCACCTTCTACGGGTTCGCTGACCGGCTCCAACCGGCGCACCTGGCTGGGGTACCAGGCTTCCCACTGGTTGGTGGCCAGGGTGTCTTTGGGGGTGAAGACGAGGTCTTCGGCGGGCAACAACTGCACCTGCTGAATTTCCCGCAGCGCGTCCGCCAGGCGGGCGGTGGAGCTGAAGGTCTGTGAGGTGTGGGCATCCACATCCAGTTCCAGCAGGGTGTAGCTGGCGTTGAGGTTGAGCGGGTACTGGGGTTGATCGCTAGGCCCCTGGTTCCAGCGCAGGCGCAGCAGCCGCAGTTGGGCCGGGTGCTGGCGAAAGGCCACCGCATTCACACTGCCGTTGAATAGGGCGGCGGCCCCCAGACCGGGCATGGGGACGTGGGCTGTGCCGACCAGAATGCGGCTGTCTTCCGGGGGGAGCAGGGGCAGCCGCAGGGGTTGGGGCAGCCATTCCATCTGGGCGGGCTGGCGTTCTTCAGTCAGCGCCCCTGATTCCGTGGTGAACCGCAGCAGCAGCTTCACCGGGGCCAGGGCCGAGGGCACGCCGTTGACCGACTCCGTTTGCAGAAAGACCTGCCAGGCTTCGGGCCGCCACTGGGGAACGCTCTCCAAGGGCAGAATGCCAGCCTGCTGGAGGGCCTCTTTGAGGGGCAGGGCTACCGGGTCGGCTACGCCCTCAACGGTGACTAGGGCCTGGGTGGTGATGCCGTCAGCACCGGGAGGCTGGAGGCGAATCTTGATATCCGTCGGTAAAGAGCGGGCGTTGCTGGTAGGCAGGGTTTTAGAGCGTGGCCCCTGGGTCGAGCTATCCAGCCCGTAGCTGCCGATCGGTAGGGTGCTGTCTTTGCGGAAAATCAGCCGGTACTGGGCCACGGGTACGGCGGGGCCATCGCGCAGGGCAATGGGGTCGCTCCACCGGGCGCTAATGGTGTCGGGCGTAACCACGGCTGGCACAACGGGCTGGTCAGGGTCGTCCACTAAGGCCCAGTCGGTCTCGGTGAGCTGGTACTCGACGATAAATTCCCCATCCACGGGCACTCTGGGCGGCTCGCTGGGGTAGCGGGTGGCAATTAGGGTGAGGGGCCGACCGGGGGTTTTAGTGAAGTCGATGGGGGTAATGCTGTAGAGGTAGCTGCGCCCGGTGGCGGGCATGGCGGCCTGGTCTTCCAGGGTTTCAGCCGTGAAGTGATCGACCAGTTGGAAGCGGGGCTGGAGCCGCTTGAGGATACCGCCGTCGTTGCTTAGAGCCACCGTTAACAGTTCATGCTGATTATTCTCCAGGACGGCATGGGCAGAGGGCGGCAAGTTTTCTCGCAGGGCGTTTAGAAAGGCTTCGGTGCCAGATGACTCGGGGAGACTCCTAAGGGTGGTTGCTAAGGGATCATTGGCGGTTAAGACTCGCTCCCTTTCTAGAAGGGTTATCACTTTAACGTTCACCTCGAAATGAGCCTCAAAGCAGACGCCTTCAGCGGGTTTGAGGGTGTAGAAGGCTTCTGGTTCACTGCCATCCAACGAGCGGCGGCGTACCTGGTAGTGCAGCAGGTGCTGGTTGGGGTCGCGCTGGCAGGCGCTACAGCCTTCTTCCGGGGGCTGGTGCCAGGTCAAATTCCAGGCGATCGCGATCGTATTCGTATCCGTGAGCGGTTGCACCTGCTCAAACTGGGGCGGGTTGGTGCTGAAGTCAGCAGCTTTCACGTTAAAGGTGCGGATCGGCTGGCTGGGCTGGTCGGGGCTGGGGGCTGGGCTGAGTCGATCGCCCCGCTGCTTAAGGCTGGGGGCGCTGGCCGGGTTGGCCTGCTCCAGCCAGTCGGGAGCCGCACCCCCCTCGCTGATTTGGTAGCGGAACACCAGCCCCATCTGGAAGCCGATGGATTGCTTGACAAAGCCCTCGTCCTTGGGCGGCAGGCTCTGGGGGTCGTTCCCCGGAGCGGTTGGTAAATCTGGGAGGTCGGCGTAGTCTTGCAGGTCGGCAATCAAATCCTGCACAATCATGCCTCGGAGCTGGTGGGCCTGCTGGTTGGTTTTTTCTTCTGCCAGTAAGTCTTCATCGCTGGGGCCGGTTTCTCCAGAGGCCGCTTCGCCAGTGCGCGTGTAGATGCTGGTGCTGTCGCGGAAGGCTACTTCCAGGGATTGTTCGTAGAGGGAGTTGGGGTCGTGTTTGAAGAAGGGCGAACTGCGGAACTGCTCCAGAGCACCGCGCACCGCTGCTTCGTAGGCGCTTTCTGAGGGGTTTTGCACCCGCTCGTCGGCCAGGCTGGTTTGGCCGGTGGCGATCGCGTCGGGGTCTTCCAGGGGCACGTCTTGCCCATCCACCGTCACGGTTTTGAAGGCGTAGGTAAGGTAGCGGCCCAGGCTGATGCCTTCGCTGGGCTGGCTGACTTCCCCAGTCTCCTGGTACTCGGTGGCGGATTCAATCTCGGCTTCCCAGTCCGCTCGCCAGCGCAGAGGCGTGGTGGTGTCGGTAACGGGCTGCCAGCGATCGCTCGCCACCGGGCGAAAATGCTGGAGGGTAAAGCCATCGGGCAGGGTGGGCAGGGCTAGCTCAAAGTCGTAGTCCACAGCCTGGATATTGGCGGGGGGCACCGGCAAAAAGCCCAGATCCTCGATTGCGTCGCCCTCGGCCTCAGCCCTGGGCAGCAGCACAAAGTAGCCCCACTCACCCACCTGCCGGGGGCGAATTACAAACAAGTCGTAGGCGGGTAGACGGAAGGTTCCGGCAATAGTAGCAAGGCTGGCGGTGGCGACGCTGGCTCTCAACGT
>CAYUBC010000342.1:0-4948 GCA_964442885.1 uncultured bacterium
GGAACCCTGACCCTGGTAGACGGCTGGGCCAGCTTGGAGGCGGTGCTGGGGCTGTGGTTACCCTTGAGCCAGGGTGAAGCTATTCCCGCCCGTTGTCGCTTGCCGCTGGCCCAACCCGAGGAAGCCCAGTGGGTGCCAGGCTTTCAGGAACAGGTCTATTCTGTGGTTCCAGAGCAAAACCACCTGACCTTGCCTCAAGGGATCCAGTCGCCGGTTCAGGTCACCCGCAGAGACCGGCCAGAACTAGCTGCGCTGCTCACCCTAGATCAACTACGCCGCCTGGTGGACATTGGCCAGGCAGCCCAGGCCGTGCTCGCGGCCTATGGGGCCCATCCCCCGACGATGACCGGGACATCAATGACCGGCTTAACGCTGGAGTGGATGCTTTGCGCCAGCTCAGACAGTCCCGGTTGGCAGTTTCTTATTACCCAGGCCAATCCCCGCTATCGGCTCGAATCAGCCCCGGCAGTCGAACCTCAGGCTGAACCACCGGCCCCCAGGGGGGTATCTATCCCCCCACTGCCTTCGGTTAGTGCGGTTGTGCAGGGGATTGGGGCTTCATCAGGGCAGGTTCAGGGCATCGCTGTAGTGGCGTTACACGCCCACGAGTTACCCCGTCCCCTGCCAGCCAACGCCGTTGTGGTGATGCCAGACTTACAACCTGATGCCTTTTTACAACTCGATACGGTGGTTGGCATTGTTACCGAACGGGGCGGAGCTACCTGCCATGCCGCCATTCTGGCCAGAGAAATGGGCATTCCTGCTGTGGTTGGAGCGCCCCAGGCTACCCAGTTGTTAGACCCCAATGCGCCGCTCTGGCTGGATGGCGATCGCGGCATTGTCTACAGCTTCACCAGCGATGGTCTCCCGCCACCCCCAAACCAGCAGCCCCCTAGTCCGTCTGCCGCTCACCCAAGTGACCTGGCCAACCGCTTGTCGTCTGAGCAATTAGCCCGCTACCGGGCCATGCGAACCAAGGTGATGGCTAACCTGAGCCAAATTCGCCGCCTGGCTGACTTGCCCATTGAGCCCATTGCTGGGATTGGCCTGTTGCGTTCAGAATGGCTGCTGCTGGACGTTCTGGACGATCGCCATCCCTGGGATTGGGTGAACCAGGGCCAAGGGGCTGAGCTCCAGAGCCGCATTGTTCGCCAGCTAGAGCCCATCCTTCAGGTACTTGGCCCCAAACCTCTGCGTTACCGAAGTTTGGATTTGCGATCGCACGAATGGCAAGCCCTGACTGGTAGCCCACCCGTAGAACCGAATCCGATGTTGGGCCTGCGTGGCACCCTGAGCTATGGGGTGGATTCTCGCCTATTCCAGATTGAGCTAGCGGCCTTAGCTAACCTGCAGCGGGCGGGCTATACCAACCTGCAGCTGATTCTGCCCTTTGTGCGCACCGTGGAGGAAGTCCTGACCTGCCAAACCCTCATTAAACAAGCTGGCCTGACCGACTACGACGATTTCGCCCTGTGGATTATGGCCGAGGTTCCCTCCGTGCTGTTTTTGCTACCGGCCTACGCCCAGGCCGGCGTCAAGGGGATTGCCATTGGTTCTAACGACCTCACCCAGTTGCTGCTGGCGGTTGATCGCGACCAGCCAATCATGGCCTCCGCTTACAATGAACGCCATCCCGTCGTGCACATGGCCCTGGCTCACCTGGTGCAGGAGGCTCGCCGCTGCGGCATGGCCTCTTCCATCTGTGGGCAAGCTCCGGTGCGCTATCCAGATTTAATCGCCGATTTGGTGGCCTGGGGCATTAGCTCTATTTCCGTCGAGGCCGCCGCTTTACCCTTCACCCTGGAAGCCGTCTGGCAGGCCGAACAGGAGTAGCAGAAGGCGATTGGGCGATTTTGGATTTTGGCATCCCCTCCAGGGAGGGGCAGGGGTGGGTTATTCCTGGGAGGAAGACAGGCGGGTTTAGATTTTGCCTCGGTAGACTGTCAAGGAGGGCTGGTCGCTCAGGATTGTCTATGTCAGCTACACGGCTGTGGTAAGGCGACTTCTGAAAAAGAGTTTCCCTAATGGTGGGCACTGCCTACCCTACAGCGGCTACAATCGCTGGCTTTAGGCGGGCATCTTCTTTTTGGGAAATCTCCTAACTGCATTTTTCTACCATTAAAAAGTATCAGCCCAGTTGTAACTTACAACTGGGCTGATAGCTTTGGTCCATTCTCAACTTGAGACTTAGCACTGTCTACTGGTCAAAGGAGCACTGCACAGTAATTTTCAGGTTGCTTTCTGCGGTGCCTTTAGTAACGTAAGGAACTCCTGCCTCTCCGCCGACCTTGAGGCCGAACTCTAGGATGACTTTTTCAACGTTGGCCGTAGCCATATCTTTGAAGGCATTCATGGTGTAGTTGGTGTAAGTGCGAATGGTGCTTTCAATCGCTTTGAAGTTCTGGGCTGCGTGAACCTGAGCCGCTTGGCCCGTCACCCCCCAGTTCGCCCCCTTGGAGGTGCGGGTGGTCTCAGCACCAAGTTCGCTACTGCCAAAGGCCGAAGTCGAGTCGGGAGCCACCACATCGGCGGTGGCCTCCATATAAATCTCGGTGCCATCCTCTAAGCGAATGGGAACCAATTGAGTCATAACAACACTCCGATGGTTAAAAGGCGTAGTCTCTGGCCAGCATTCCCGAAATTTCCCCCGGCTCACCAAAGCGGGATCAGGCCGTAAGGATTTCCGTACCGTGACCGCACCCCAATGGCCTGGATTTTGTCTATAAGGGAAGAGAGAGTTTTGGCAAGAGCATGGGTAATCATGACTGAGCTTAAGGTGGATCCTGTAATTATCAACCACGAGTTTTTGTACTCTGCAGAAGATGCTCAGCAGATTTTGGGCCTAGCTATTGCCCAGCAAACCGATTCGGGTGATCTCTCCCGTGCTCAGTTGCTAGAAATTGCTGAAGAATTAGGCATTTCTGCTGAAGCCCTGGCCGCCGCCGAGAAAGAGTGGGATGTTAAGAAATACGAAATTGCCGACCAAAAGCTATTTGACCGGCAGCGCAAGCAGCGCTTTCAGCACGGGTTATCGCAATTTGCTATTTTTGGCGGCTTTTTGCTGGTCTTCAACCTGTTAACTGGGGGCAGTCTCACCTGGCTGCTTTATCTGATTTTTGGCCCCTGGTCACTGAAACTAGCGTGGGACGCCTGGCGGATTTATCGCCCCAATGAGTACAGTTACAGCCAGGAGTTTCAGCGCTGGCGACGCAAGCAGCAAATGCGCCGAGCCATGACTGGCTTTATGCGAAGGTTATGGGGGCAGTCTTAGCCCCAGCCTGCCGCTAAGCTTGGGTGGTTGACGGAGTGTGGCGGTTCACCTGAGCTTTGGCCCAGTCAAACCAGCGGTCTAGCCCTTCGCCGGTTTTAGCCGAGACGGCCAGAATGGGCACCTGGTGATTAATCTGCCGGACATTGGCTGCAATCTGGTCGATGCTGACCTCTAGATAGGGCGCTAGGTCAACCTTAGTAATCAACAGACAGTCGGCTTCTTGAAACATAATCGGGTACTTGAGGGGCTTGTCTTCCCCTTCGGTGATGCTCAGTAGCGCGACCTTAGCGTGTTCCCCCACTTCAAACTCGGCGGGGCAAACCAGGTTGCCGACATTTTCCACCAAGACCAAATCAAAGCTGCTGGGGTCGTAGTCATGGGCCAGTCGATGGAGACCACCGGCCACCATTTGGGCATCTAAGTGGCAGGCCCGCCCGGTATTAATAGCGATTACGGGCACCCCGTACTGGCGTAGGCGATCAGCATCTAGCTCGGTGGTCATATCCCCCTCAATGACCGCCACACTCAAGTGCTGACAGAGCGCGGCCAGCGTGCGTTCTAGAAGCGCTGTTTTACCAGCTCCTGGGCTACTCATCACGTTAAAACACGTAATGCCCCACCCATCAAAGTGCTTCCGATTATGCTCAGCCCCCGATTGATTGGCATGAAGTAGGTTAAGCCCTAGAGCGGCATCAAAGGTTTGGTGCATGGCTAGTAGATTAAAGGTTGGATTGGACACGCCCCAATTGGGAGGACGCTTCAACGTATTCAATGCGGTCAATCTTAAGCTCTCGTCCAGAGCGGATATCAGTCATAGGCGCGGCGCAGACTGGACAGGCATAGCGAAGGCCAATTTTAGGTCGATAGTCTTGCTGGCAGGTGTGGCAAAAGGCCACCAGAGGCGTCTCTTGAATGACTAGGGTGGCATCTTGTAGAAAGGTCTGACAAGTTTGCACCGCGAAGGCAAACTCCAGACTAGCGGGTTCAACACAGGTAAATTGCCCCACCGTGAGATAGATCGCGGTGATGTTAGGGTGATCGGGCTGGGCCTGCCACCAGTCTTGCAGGGTAGAAATAAGCGCCCTGGTCATGTCAGTTTCGTGCATAGTCTGAAGTAGTGAGATAAGCAGACAAACTTAGCTCCAGGCTTGATCGACAGCCATATTAGCGTCAGCGTGGATATAGGCAGGTTTTTCTGGGCGGGGCAACTGGCCCGACAGCACGAGATGCGCCATCGTGTCGCAAATCACGCGGGTGGCCATCAGCGCCGTCATATCACTGACATCGTAGGGGGGCGACACTTCTACGACCTCCAGGCCGCAAATAGGCGCATTTTGGACGATTTTACCGAGTAAATATAGCGCTTCACGGGGCAGTAAACCACCGGGTTCTGGCCAGCCCGTACCAGGGACAAACCCAGCATCAATGCAGTCAATGTCAAAGCTAATCCACACGCAGTCGGTGCCATCCAGAGCGCGTTCTAGGGCGAAATCTACGGCAGCGTCCAGGCCCATTTCGGTAATATCAGTCACGGTAAGGATATTCGTAGCCCGCTCACGGCAGACCTTCACCCCCTGCCGTGGCACCTGCCATCCACCAATGCCCAACTGCACCAGGTTTTTCGCGGGGGCGTTGGCCATGTTGGTAGCGTGGAACCACGGGCAGGTGTGCATGCGC
>CAYUBC010000343.1:0-4932 GCA_964442885.1 uncultured bacterium
CCCAGTTGCCACCGTCACACCGTGGCGCTGGAGTTCTGCCGCAACCTGCTCCCCAAAGCTGGGGTGAACGGTTTTAAGCACCGTTGGGTTATGCTCCACCAGGGTTACGGCGAGCCCGCGCAGGGTCAGGGCATCGGCCATTTCCAGGCCAATGTAGCCGCCACCGATGATAATGGCCGATTTAGGCTGGTGCTCCACCAGATGCTGATTGACCCGAAAGCTATCCCCCATCCACCGCAGAAAGTAGACTCCCGGTGTCTCCAGTCCTTGCAGGCGGGGTTGGCGAGACACAGCGCCAGTACCGAGGATCAGCTTGTCGTAGGAAACCTGGCTTTGCATGCCATCGGACTGAACTGCCGTAACCTGCCGCTGGTCGGGGTCAATGGCCACAGCCCGATGGTTGGGTAGCAGATGAATGCCTTCTCGCAGAATGTCATCCTTGGTGCGGTGGGCCAGGTTGCGCCAGTCGGGCACTTCGCCACTCAGGTAAAAGGGCAGACCGCAGATGCTGAAGTTGGGATAGTCATCCGCCAGCATAACGGTAACTTCGGTGCTGGGCGATAGTTCGCGAATCCGTAATGCGGCGCTGATGCCCGCGTCGCTACCGCCAATCATCAAAACCTTGGTCATGGGATGGCCTCAAAGAATGGGAAAAATGGTTACCAACCGTATGGATGAACTGAGTTGATGAACTGAGTCGATGAACTCCGTTGAGATAGGGTGGTTCAGGAACCTGCCTCTGAACTTGACTGGCCCGTTTCAGCCTCAAAAAATCGATGAATAAACTCCCGCTGAGCGGCTACCCCCAGCGCTCCGGCCCGCACCTGTTGAACCGTGGCAATTGCCTCCTCAGCGCTATAGCCCAACCGCACCAGGCAGGCCGCCGCCACAGTACCCGATCTCCCGGTGCCGCCCCGGCAGTGGATCGCCACCGTTTCCCCGGCCTCAGTAGCCGCCAGAATCCGATCCACCAGGGCCGAAAACTCCGCCAGGGACTCTGGCAGTTCATCATCCACAATGGGCAGATTTTCTGTCGCTATGCCCAGCGCCTCAGCCTCCTGGAGGAGAGTAGGAATACCTAAGGACTCTCGTTCTGAGGCATCCAACAGGGAAACAAGGCGACCTACACCATAGTGATCCCGTAACCGGGCTAAATCAGCGGTTAAGTCTCGATTCCAAACGGCCTTGCCATCCTCATCTTGCCGACCAGGGGCAATGGTCAGGCCGAGCTTACCCGGTTTTTGCAGGTGCTCAGAGGTGAGGAAGTCCACACTGATGGGTAGGGTTTCAGAGGTGTATGTAGGTTTCATAGTCAGTTGGTTTAAGTCAGCCGTAGATGCGTTGCGCCCTTATAAAACCGGGCTTGACCTTACTCAGGTAGCCACTGGTCATCGAGCACCATGTCAGGTGTAAAGGGACATTGGCTAGGAAAGGATGAAATCGGTTGTTCAGTTTCTAAAGCTGCCTGTTTACGGGCTTTTTGATAGGTTCGGTCAAAATTTTCCAGCAGGTAGGGCCTGAGGCTCGGGCTTTCCTCCAGGGCATCTTCAAGCCTTAAGCGATGCTCAATAATGGTGCTGCGCCAACTGGAGGAACGCCTGTCGGGCTGATAGCGATATTTCAACAGATGCATGAGCAGCACCCGTAAGTTGCTGAGTAATGCCCGCTTCTGGCTACCACTCATGTCGTCTACTTCTTCGATCAAATGCGCCAGATCCAGCGCAGCAAAGTTGCCATCCTTAAGCAATCGTGCAGTTTGCTCAGCCCATTGGCAAAAGTCCTGGTCGTAGAGCTCAGCTAGGAGGGCTTTCGGACTGTGGGCAGGCGTCATAGCGTAGAACCGGGGTGAGGATATAGGTCAATTTTGCCAGGGGGTCGCTATTTCAGCCCAAGGGACGGATGCATCGCGGATCAGCTAGGGTGGCTTTTTCTGGCTCCCTGGGGAACCAGAAGGCCGTGCGCTTGCAGACCTCCACCAGCATGAGCATGACCGGCACTTCAATTAACACACCGACCACAGTAGCCAGGGCCGCTCCAGAGTTGAGGCCAAACAGGGTAACGGCGGTGGCGATCGCCACTTCAAAGTGGTTACTGGCCCCAATCAACGCCGCCGGAGCAGCGTCTTCATAAGCTAATCCCATTTTCTGGGCCGCCATGTAGGAGATCAGAAAAATAAAATTGGTCTGCACAAACAGCGGTACCGCAATCAGCAGAATGTGCAGGGGGTTGCGCACAATCAGGTCGCCCTTGAAGGCAAACAGCAGCACCAGCGTGGTCAACAGCGCCACCACGGCAATGGGGCTGAGGTATTTGAGAAATACCTGATCAAACCAGGCTTTGCCCTTGTGGCGCAAAATCCAGGTGCGAGAAATGGCCCCAGCCAGCAGCGGCAAACCCACGTAGATGAGCACCGACAGCACAATGGTTTCCCAGGGTACGGCCAGGTTGTTGGCGGCCAGCAACCAGCGCCCCAGGGGGGCATAAAGAAACAGCATGGTGAGCGAGTTAATGGCCACCATTACCAGGGTTAGCCCCTGATTGCTGAAGGAGAGATACCCCCACATCAGCACCATTGCCGTGCAGGGGGCAATGCCCAGGAGAATGGCACCAGCAATGTAGGAGTCAGCCAGGGCGATTTCGCTACCGCGAACAACCTCGGTACCCTGTAGTAGTGGACGAAACAACCACCCCAGAAAGAACTGAGCAAACAGCACCATCGTAAAGGGCTTGATGAGCCAGTTCACCACTAAGGTCAGCACCACTGGCTTGGGCGTTTGGGCCGCTCGCTTAGCCTGAGAAAAGTCGATCTTCACCATGATGGGATACATCATGAAGAAGAGACACAGGGCAATGGGGATGGAGACCTGATAGACACTCATGGCATCCAGGGCCACCGCCACCCCAGGGAACAGTCGCCCCAGGGCAATGCCCGCCAGAATGCACAGCAGTACCCAAACCGTCAGATAACGTTCAAAAAAGCTGAGTTGCCCCCCAGCTAAGGGGACCCTAGTATTAGAGCCAGGTTCAGACGCTTTAATTGACATAGCAACACTAAAATCCCCTCCGGAGAGGGGGTTGAGACAGGGTAAATTTAAGCCGGTTGAGGGTGGGCACCGCCCACCCTGCTAAGTAGCCGGTTAATTTACACGCTTGGTTTTGCGCAGCACTTCGCCCAGGGTGAGGTCTGGCTGGGGAACACCATCAAACACCGTACCTGCCTCTCCCTGATGGAAGTTGACCAGGGCAATGTTGTAAGCCTCTTCCGTCAGGGGAATGTACCCTACTTCCTGAACGACCTGGGGAGCCATCTCCAGGTAGTATTCAACGAAGTCGCGCACCACCGGGTTGCGCTGGGCCGAGGTGTAGTTGACGTAGATAAACAGCGGTCGAGACAGGGGCTGGTAGGTGGCGTTGACAACGTTTTCGGCGTTGGGTTCCACCGGGCCATTGCCACTGTTAACGGGTAGCGCTCTGAGATCGGTGGGATTGGCCTCAAAGTAAGCCAGGCCAAAGTAGCCAAACCCACCAGGGGTCTGCGCCACACCACGCACCAGCAGTTCATCATCTTCGCTGGCTACAAAATCGCTGCGGGTATCTCCGCCGACTACCACGTCAGAAAAATAGTCGTAGGTACCAGATTCAAGACCTGGGCCAAATAGGGTAAGTGGTTGGTCTGGCCAGCCAGGCCGCACCTGGCTCCAGTTGGTAATGCGCCCCTGGGCAGCCGGTTCCCAGACTTTCTTTAATTCGTCCAGGGTGATGTCGTTGGCCCGGGTGTTTTGAGGATTAGCGACTATGGTGAGGGCATCAAAAGCCACCGGTAACTCAATAAAGCGAACCTGATTGGCATCGCAGGCGGCAATTTCTTCGGTGGAAATAGGGCGCGAGGCGTTGCTAATGTCGGTTTCGCCTTTGCAAAACTTGGTGAAGCCCCCGGTTGTACCCGAAAAACTCACATCGGCTTCAAGCCGATCGGCTTTATTGGCGTTAAAGGACGTGGCAATGGCTTCGGTGATTGGAAAAACGGTGCTAGAGCCATCAATAATAACCGTGCGGTTTTGCTGAACGGGTGGGGCATCTGCCTGGGGAGAGGTGCCTGCGGGCGCACCACTGGTCGTAGTGGAACAACTGGCGACTAATAGCGACAACCCAACGGCTAGCCAGCCTCGATGCATGTGAGCAGTCATACTCTTCACTCCAAACCTTAATGAAAGCTAACGCCACCAGGAAACTGCTCTGGAGGGCTTAGCTCTTATCATTTCAAAAAAATTTGATTTGTCGATTATGAAGCGGTTAAAAGATACGGCTTGTCACATAAATTAAGAGTTCGAGAAGGTCAGCGTAAAGTAGGACAACGTTCCTGGACAGCAGCCAGGCGGCCAGAATTCAGAAGCTTGGGTTTTAGCGACTGGCTACTCAACGCTTGCTGGTCAATCTTCGGTTTAGGCTAAGGGCTTCGGTTTAGGCTAAGGGGAAGACTAGCAACAAGGGTTGGCAACCGTTAGTGTGTCAACAGGTGCACAGAGCCGGGCCGGGCGGACGGGGCTCAAATGCCTCAGGGTATTGAGGTAGTCCTCGAGTTCTCTAAATTCTAAGCAGTTGAGGCTGTAGTAAACCCAGCGGCCATCCTGGCGAGCGGTAATTAAACCGGCCTCCCGTAGAATCTTTAGGTGAAAGGACAGCTTGGATTGAGCAATGTCCATGCGATCTCGCAGGTCGCAGACACACATCTCCTGCTGCTGCAAAAGCTCTACTACCTCAAACCGGAAGGGGTCGGCCAACGCCTTGAACTTAGCAATCACAGTACTGGCCTGGACCTGAGTGGAGATAGACATCATTGAGTTCAAGCATTAAATTCCTTCTAATCTAACCTCTCTTGCTTAGTGGTGCAGAAAAGTTCTGAAAGGGTTGCTGTGCAGGGAGTCTCAAACG
>CAYUBC010000344.1:0-4901 GCA_964442885.1 uncultured bacterium
CTAAGAGTTGAGCGGCCTGCTGATTGCACAGCAGGGGTTGACCGTGCTGGTTAATCACCACGATGGCATCGGGCAAGTCGTCCAACACAGGGATGCTGAGCGGTAGCTGGAGGCTCGCAAAGTTAAGCATGGCGGTGGTTACTCCCAGAAAACGTGCCAGGGTGAGCGCTGTTGCAGCGGCTAAACGACCAGGACCGTGACCACGGCCCATCAGCCTTCCTAACGCCTGGTGTGAACAGCGACGGACAAGTACCCTAGCTTGCCCAAAAGCCCAGGGGTTTGCCCGCCTGCGCAGATGGCTAGCCATGGCGTGTCTCACGGCGTTGCGCCAAATCCTATGGCTTTAGCCCGGCACCTAAATCGCCACAATGCCGATAAACTCTTAAGAATAAAGCCCTAGGGCTGTCACCTATCTTGACCCGGATCAAATTACGTGGTTCAGGTCACCCCAAGCAGGGCAATAAGCGAATACACTGAGATTGGTGCATATCGAGATGAGTTCGCAACACTACCCCAGCAGGCCAACAGGACGCAGCGCCATGCGGTAACGGGCCTGACCTTAACTTGACCAAGACTCGCTAGGTCGGATGGAGCAAACATTACTGGGTGGGCGTTATCAAGTCATTCGACGGCTGGGTTCCGGAGGATTTAGCCGCACCTTCCTAGTGTCTGATTTGCACCTGCCTAACCATCCCAAGTGCGTTATTAAGCAGCTCAAGCTTCAGGATAAAGACACAGGCACGCTGGATATGGCCCGTCGCCTATTTGACACGGAGGCGAGGGTGCTTTATCAGCTGGGCAACCATCCTCAAATTCCAGCCCTGCTAGCCCACTTTGAAGAAAGCCAGGAGTTCTACCTGGCCCAGGAATACATTGAGGGCAGCCGTCTGAATCGCCAAATTGAGGAGGGTAAGCCCTGGTCGGAGACTCGGGTGATTCTACTGTTGCAAGAGGTGTTAGAAATTCTGGCCTTTGTGCACCGGCAGCAGGTCATTCATCGCGATGTCAAGCCGTCTAACCTGATCCGTCGCCATCGAGACGGCAAAGTTGTGCTGATTGACTTTGGCGCTGTTAAGCAGGTCACCTCGTCGCCCCTGGTCGATGCAGAAACCGGAGCGACCAACCTAACGGTAGCCATTGGCACCCACGGCTATATGCCGAATGAGCAGTATGCTGGCAAACCGCGCTTTAGCAGCGATGTCTACGCTGTAGGGATGATGGGGATCCGGGCGTTAACGGGGGTGCATCCCCAAAACATTCAAGAAGATCCGGTTACCTGTGAGCTGGCTTGGCACCAGCATGCTCCTTCGGTGTCTTCGGCTCTGGCGGCGGTGCTGGACAAAATGGTGTGCTACGACTTTCGAGATCGCTACCCCACCGCCCAAGAAGCCCTGGAAGCGCTGCAAAATCTCCCCACCGCCCTGAACGAGCCGATGACGCAGTTCTACCAAACCTGGCAGAAGGGCGCCGGGGGGATGGTGCCCAGTACCTCCTCCAGCCCTGGCCAGGCTGTGCTGGTACCTGCTGAAACCTCTGAGCTGACGGCGATCGCCGCCGACCAGGATGCCACGTCACTGTTCCCAGTAGACCTGGTTTATGCCGACAATGGCCGCAACGGCAACGGTGCCATTGTGCCTGCTTCATCCCAGGCCATTGATGTGGTTGCGAGTCCCTCTCGTTCCGCCTGGCAGCAGCAAAAGCCCCTGGTGTTGGGGGGAGCTTTGGGGCTGGTTGGGGCCCTGGTGGCGCTTTGGCACAGTGGCTTAACGGTAGCGTTCCAGCTCAACAGCCAGCGGGTAACTGCTTTTACCCCGATGGCTATGCCTACCCTGGCCAGCAACCTGGGGCAACTGCTCCCTCCCCAGGAAAAGGCTGTGTTTCTGGCTGAGCAGGGGGATCAACTGCTGGCCAAGGGTCGCTTTCCCGATGCGTTGACCGCCTTTGATGAGTCCATTAGCGCCAAAACCGACTATGCACCGGCCTATTTGGGCCGGTGTCGCGCTCTGATTAACCTGAAGCGCCCCAGTGAGGCCATTGCCGCCTGTGAAGATGCCCTGGCCTATCGCAATTACTTCCCTGAAGCCGTACGCAGCAAGGGCAATGCCGAAGAGCAGCAGGGGCATCTCCAGGCGGCCCTGGCCCTTTACGAGGAAACTAACCGGCTGATGCCGGCACTGTCTCAAGGGTGGATAGATCGCGGGCGAGTGCTACAAAAATTGGGACGCTCAGCAGAGGCTCTAGAGGCTATTAATCGAGCGATTGCTTTGAATCGAGAATCTGCCGAGGCCTGGACTATCCGTGGCGAGGCAACCTGGATCCTGGAGCGCTACGACCAGGCCATCATTTCCTTTGACAAAGCGCTACAGCTTGACCCAAACTACGAACCGGCTCGCCGCCTGCGCCAGAGAGCCCGGCAGACCCTAGGCCGCTAGTTTTCCAGCACGGCCACCCTAACCTCGGTGGTTAGCTGAGAGCTGACCTGCCCCCCTTCAACGGTGCTGCCGCTGACCGGTGCTGTGTACTGTGGAAAGGGGCTGGCTACCAGGGCCACGTGGCGATCGGCCACAGCCAGACCGTGGGTGGGGTCAAACCCTCGCCAGCCACCACCGGGAATGTAAACCTCTGCCCAGGCGTGCAAATCACGGTGGGGCACCTGGCTATCCCCTTCTTCGTAGCCGCTGACAAAGCGCGCCGCCAGCCCAACCGAGCGACAGGCATCCATAAACAGCACCGTAAAATCCCGACAACTGCCTAGTTTTTTGTCCCAGGTTACGGCGGAGGGCCAGGCTGGCCCAGTGTCGCGGTTTATATACTGACAGGTTTCATAGATGCGCTGGGTCAGGTTGGTGAGAAAAAAGCCAACATTCCCCGCTACTTGGTGACTAATCTCGGCGGCTAAGGTTGCCGCCTGGGGTGATATCGCCAGGGTAACAGGCGGCTGTAGATAGGGCTGTAGCAGGGCCGCCATGCTGGCGGGGTAGTCGATGGGCAAGGTAGCGGCCCAGGGCTCAGCCAGGTAGTCAAAAGGATTAGTGCGATGGGTAACAACCTCGGAAACGGTGGTTAGCCTCAGGCTATCGGTTGGTACGGAGCCAAACCATAACCGCAGGGTATGGTTGCCATCGGTATCTACCACGGCGGCCTGCTGCACTGGCCCAGGAGTTATGCCAAGCTCAAAATTTACCACCTGCTGAGCCGCATCAGAACGGGGCCGTAACTGTAGGGTATGGGCTTGCAGCGTAACTGGTTGCTGATATTGATAGTGTGTATGGTGCTGAATGCTATAGCGCATAACTTTAGGGAAGAAACTGACTCAAGATGGATTTTTTAAGGAAATCTTAAAAATTTACTCAGTCTTAAAAAATACTCAGTCCAAAGAGATAGAACCGTAAACTACGGTACAAAGTTGAAGCAGAATTTGGTGGATTAGACATGATATCCTTCTAACCTCTGGCTGGGCACTTAGCCTTTGCCGTCTATGTTGGTATCTCAGTCCAAATAAAACTTAGCCTTTTCGAGGGTATACCAGGGCAGGGATCACGTGTTATGCAGAAATTTGTTGGATTAAGCATTTACAAAATAACATTGCAACTTCTTAAATAGCTCTACATAATAGTCACTATGAAGAATCTGTATTTCATCCTGATGACTGGCAATGATTTTGTCTAATTGGCGGCCAATTGTGGGAAGAATTCAGAGACTCACCATTCAATTTCACGATTTTAAAGTAGGCGGAGTTACAAAATGATATTAATATCCCAGCAGGTTCACTGCCCGAATTGTGGGCACTTAGCAGAGCGGCATCACCTTCAGGATGACCATCTCGTGCGCACCCAGTGTGGAGCCTGTGATTACCTTATGATTACCTGTTCTAGAACGGGTAAAGTGATCGAAGCCTACGCGCCGGGGCTGTTTGCAAGTTCGGCTCGCTAGTTAAGGGCAGGCTATGACCTCCAGTAAAGTAGCGCTCATCCTGAGGCAGTGTCGGTTGCTGGAGCATAGCGAGCTTGTCGATATCGCTATTCAAGATGGCGCTATTCACGCTGTTGCTGCCCGTCTTGAGTATCTGGCTGATCAGGAACTGGCCGTTAATGGCAAACTGGTCAGCCCGCCCTTTGTGGAATCCCACATTCATCTTGACTCGGCGCTAACTGTTGGTCAGCCCCGCTGGAATCAGAGCGGCACCCTGTTTGAAGGCATAGATATCTGGCGCGATCGCAAGCAATCTCTCAGCCTTGAGGATGTCAAAACTCGCGCCCTGGCCACCCTCAAGCTGCAAGCCCAGCAAGGGGTGCTGTTTATGCGCACCCACGCCGATGTCAGCGAAGCCAGCCTGGTGGCCCTCAAAGCCCTGCTGGAGGTCAGAGATGCGGTTAAAGACTGGATCACAGTACAGGTGGTTGCCTTTCCCCAGGACGGCGTGTACGGCAGCCCCGGTAATGAAGCCCGGCTGGAAGAAGCCCTCAAACTGGGCGCTGATGTTGTAGGCGGCATTCCCCACTACGAAATGACCCGTGAGGACGGGGTTCGATCCGTCCATCGCATTTTTGAGCTGGCCGAACGTTACGACCGGCTCATCGATATCCACTGCGATGAGATCGATGATGACCAATCGCGGTTTTTAGAGGTTGTAGCGGCCTGCGCTGTCAGGTCGGGGTTGGGCGATCGCGTCACCGCCAGCCACACGACCGCCTTTGGCTCTTACAACAATGCCTACGCCCTGAAGCTGATGGGGCTGTTAGAGCGGGCCAGGATTAACGTTATCGCTAATCCTTTAATTAACATCACGCTACAAGGCCGCACCGACACCTACCCTAAGCGTCGGGGCGTTACGCGGGTTAAAGAACTCTGGCAGCGAGGGCTGAACGTCAGCCTGGGCCACGACTGTGTGCAAGATCCCT
>CAYUBC010000345.1:0-4899 GCA_964442885.1 uncultured bacterium
CCATCTGGTCAACAACGCCATTGCCCACGGTATCGAATCGCCTGAGGAGCGGGCCGCCTCGGGCAAACCCAGGGAAGGCACCATTACCCTACGGGCGTTTTACCAGGGCAATCAAACCGTCATCTACATCGCCGATAACGGGGGCGGCATTAACCCGGTGCTGGTCAAAGCCAAGGCGCTGGAAAAGGGGATTATCACCCCTGCCGAATCCCAAACCATGACCGACCTGGAGGTCTACGACCTGTTGTTTTTGCCCGGCTTTACCACCCGCGACCAGGCCGATGCCTTTTCCGGTCGGGGGGTGGGCATGGACGTGGTGCGCACTGCCCTGGCCGACATTCGCGGTTCAGTCACCATTGAGTCAGAGGTGGGCAAAGGCACTAGCTTCACCATTCGTCTGCCGCTTACCCTGAGCATTACCAAGGCGCTGAGCTGCGTCAACAACCAGGCCCGCATCGCCTTTCCGATGGACGGGGTCGAGGACATGCTTGACATCCCCAGGGAGCGCATCCAAACCGACGACCAGGGTCATACCGGCATTCTCTGGCGGGATATGCTGCTGCCCTTCCGGCCCCTGGGCGACCTGCTGAAGTTTAACCGCAGTCTGGGCCGGGGTCGGGTTTACGGTGGGCCTCAGGATGAAAACATAATTTCCATTGTAGTGCTCCGCAGTGCCAGCACCTTCATTGGCTTGCAGGTTGACCAGGTCATCGGCGAGCAGGAAATTGTGATTAAACAACTGGAAGGGCCGGTGCCCAAACCCACGGGCATTGCTGGGGCTACCGTGCTGGGCGATGGCCGCGTCATGCCCATTGCCGATGTGCTGGAACTGATCGATTTGGCGACGGGCCGGGTGCGCCGCGATGCACCTGCCTCGCTGTGGAGCCAGCCGGAGATCGAAGATCCTGCTGAAACCAGTGCTCAGACTGAGCCCACCGTGCTGATTGTGGACGACTCCATCACCGTGCGCGAGCTATTGTCCATGAGCTTTAACAAGGTGGGCTACCGGGTAGAACAGGCCCGCGATGGCCAGGAAGCCTGGGAGAAATTGCGCTCTGGCCTACCCTGCGACCTGGTCTTCTGCGATATCGAAATGCCTCGTATGGACGGGCTGGAGCTGCTCTCGCGGATGCAAAAAGACGACCTGCTGAACCAGATTCCCATTGCCATGTTGACCTCGCGCGGGGCCGACCGACACCGGCAAATGGCCATCGACCTGGGGGCCAAGGGCTACTTTACTAAGCCTTACCTGGAGGAAATGCTGCTGGATGCCGCCCAACGGATGCTCCAGGGCGAAACCATGATTGCCCAAAAAGACAGCTAATCCAATCAGGATAAGCGTTCAGGGGCATCCCTTAGCCGCCAGTCTTGCCCTACACTAGGGGAAGTTACCTAGTCAGGATGATGTCCTATGATTTTTCCCGGTGCTCCAGTCACGGTTACTAACGTCAACGATACCTACTACGGTTTTCAGGGGTTGGTACAGCGCATCACCGATGGCAAAGTTGCGGTGCTGTTTGAGGGGGGCAACTGGGATAAACTCGTCACCTTTGAGCTATCTGAGCTAGCGCCGGTCAACCCCGGCCAACGGCGAGGCTAAACACCATGCGCCTGCCCCTTCCCCAAACGATGGCCCAGCCCCAGCAGCCCAATCACATCGCCGAGGTGATTGAAACCTCAACCACTGAGTTTTTAGCCCAGTGTCTTGACCCCAACCGCCTCAGTTTTCCAGCCATGCCAGCCTTTGGCAGTTGGGTCACCGCTCAGGATGAGGAGGCCAGCAACCAAATCTATGGCGTGGTCTACCATGCCACCACCAGCCCCATTGACTCGGTGCATCGGGCGCGGGCCTTGGGCCTCTCCCTGGACGATTTACGGGAACAGCAGCCGCAAATTTTTGCCATGCTCAAGACGGAATTTAGGGTGGCCATTGTGGGCTTCCAGACTCCCAACTTAGCCGGGTTGCCAGGAGGGCCAATTTTTCAGCACCTGCCGCCGCGCCCGCCCCAGGTGCACCAGGCCGTCTATCGCTGCGACACCGAAACCGTAGTGGAATTTACGGAACAACTGGATTTCTTGCGAACCCTGCTGACCTTGGGCAATGCGCCGGTAGATAGCCTGATTGCCGCCGTTATCCGCCACTGCTACCAATTGCGCAACCTGGATCGGCCCTGGTTAGTGCAGGCGGGCCGTTCCCTCAGCATTTTGTTGAAAGATGACTACGATCGCCTGCGCCAAATTTTAGGGCAAATCCACGCCTGAGAGGGGCTGAACCCAATGCAGAGCTTCGATTGGATTGTAGTCGGCAATGGTTTAGTTGGTGCGGCCGCTAGCTACGAACTGGCCCGTCAAGGACTGGAGGTGCTGCTGGTCGATCCGGCCCTGGAGCCAGACAACGCTACCCGTTACAGCTACGGCGGCATCCCTCACTGGTCGGGCACCAGCGACCTGACCCGGCAGCTTTGCCAGGAAGGCATTGCCAAACATCGCCAGCTTTCTACCGAGCTAGGGGCCGATACGCAATTTCGAGAGCTAGATTTGTTGCTCGCGGTGGACAGAGACAGTGATCCGCAAGCCATTGCCGCCGACTACAATTCCTTTGCCACGCCGCCCCAGTTCATGTTACCCCAGCAAGCCAAAACCCTGGAGCCTTTGCTGAATGAGGCGGCGATCACCGGAGCCTTTACCGTCCGCCACGGTCACGTTTGTCCCGTTGCCCTGGTGCGGGCCTATAACCAGGCCTTTCAGCGCTTGGGCGGCACCCGTCTAATTGCACCCGTCATCAACCTGGTGCGGATTAAGGACCGCATCACCGGCATCCTTACCGCCGAACAGGCTTACCCTGCCCAACAGGTCTTGGTGGCCGCCGGAGCCTTCAGTCGCGCTCTGCTGCGGCAGGTTGGGTTGACGATCCCCCTCTACTACACCCACGCCGAGCTGATTGAAACTCCCCCCCTTGACCTCACCCTCCGCACTCTGGTTATGCCAGCCGTGACCCAGCGCTTTGCCCTGGAAGACAGCGCCAGTCGCCCCGACACTGATGCCCAGTGGGACGAACCCGGCCACGAAGCCACTGCGCCTATTCTGGACAGTGGCGCTATTCAATTTCAGGATGGCCACCTGTGTCTGGGACAAATTAGCCGCACCCTCACCGCCCTGGATGCTTCTATTGATGCTGCCGCCAGTGAGCACCACCTACGCGAGGCCATTGGCCAGGTACTACCGACCTTGCGGGATGCACCCGGCCAGTGGCACCGCTGCCTGGTCAGCTTCAGCCGCGATGGCTTGCCGCTGGTGGGGCCGTTGCCAGGGGTAACCGGCCTTGAGGTAATGGCCGGATTTAAGACCCCCTTTGTCTACCTGCCGCCCATTGCCCAGCGCTTTGCCCAGGCTGCCTTAGGCCAGCCCGACCCGCTCCTGGCCGCTATGCAGCCGGGTCGGTTTATGGCCTGACCATCGTGTTCGGCCCCTGGCTTTGATATCCTAAGAGCACTAAACCCATGCCACCATGACCCAAGAACCAGAAATATCCGCTACCCCCGTCGATGCTGATATCCCGACTGCTGAACGGGATGCCATCGTTAGTAACGAACCCGCTCCAGCCTTTGGTTGGACAGCCTACGCCGAACGCATCAACGGTAGATTTGCCATGATCGGCTTTGTTGCCCTGCTGTTACTGGAACTCATCACCCGGCAGGACTTTATTACCTGGCTGGGGTTTTAGGCCCATCACCGAATCATCTGCCCCAACTGCTTGAGAAGCTGCAAAATGTTGCAGAGTTCTTGAGAGGACGCGAAGGCTGTAAAGACCCTCGAAACGTTGTAACACCGTGCCCCGTTCTCTTGGGCCAGCTTTACAAAAACAGAATTATCGCCGTTGGTCATCAGGGCAAACCGAGGACGCTCAGGTTGGGGGCTGGCGGCCAGGTAAGCCAGAGTCTGCGGCAACGCCGACCAGACCGATAAAGCCGTCTTCTTAGATTCCAGCACCACAACCCAGAGCTGATCTTTCAAAACCAACACATCCAGTTGCCCTTGCAACACCTCTTCAGCGTCAGCCAGAGTCAGCTGCACTGATTCCTCGGCTTTGATGTGAAACGGTGGGTCATAAAACCCGGCCAGGGTCAACAACGGTGAGGCAAACAGCAGAAGCATTGTGCTTTCCAGGAGATGGCCCTGCGATCGCTGATACAAATAGCGCCGCCGCAGTTCGCCCAATCCTGCCTTTTCGGCTTCACCAAGAACTGGCAGGTCGGTCGCCCACTCCAGAAAGAATGCCTCATCCTCCGTGCGCGTCAGATGCAACCGCTGCTCGGCCTCTACTAACGTGGTAATGGCCTCCGAAAGGGCAAGCGCCATAGATTCACCTGCTGTAGTGCTCCTATTTTAAGAATTGGAGCATGGATCAGCGTCGCCATCGGCATCCCTTTTACTAAGAATTAGCAGTGCTCGGTCGATATCGCGGACTTTGATACCTCTTAAGGCAATCAAGACGGTCTTAAGCAAGGTGACCTCATCGCTTGTCAGCGTAATCATGACAGTTGCCCTTGATTAGCGTGCAGGTTACTCAAGGGAGGTAACGCTTAGAACATAAACCAATACAAGGCAACTGCCTTAAAAAGGTAATATACCTAGAGCGAGTCACCAAAATAGGAATCATGGTTGAGTTGCCCTGTGAGTACATTTTTGTGCCTAAACCAGCTAAGCCACAGATTCGGGTTTATATCCCTGAAGAAACAGATCGCCTGCTGAAGGCAATCGCCGGTATCAAAGACACTTCGGTGAATGCTATTATCAACGAGGTTATCGAGCATTGGTTGGCGGAAGCGGAGCAAAAGGCCGTAATTGAGAAATTCAATCTCAATCGCTTAGATGAAGTGGATTAACCTGGCCCTCTTA
>CAYUBC010000346.1:0-4893 GCA_964442885.1 uncultured bacterium
CGACTGCTGCGGCCATTGTGATTCCGGCTCCAGCCGCATCGCCAACCATGGCCGAGAGTTTGCTCAGGCCTACCAGTACACCGTTGGCAGAAGCTGCGGTTTCGGCTGAGGAACAGGCCGCTCAGAGTTCCAACGAACCCGCTGAACCAAGTTCCTTAGCGGTACCCGACCAGATTGCCGCTGATGAAACGGTGCCAGCGGGCTACAACAGTGTCTTTGTGGATCCCACTAACTACAGTGTGGGTGCAACTCAAGCTCCAGCCGTCGCGCCCAATGTGATCTTCTCGGAACGGGCAACGGTCTGCCAGATTACCGTGGCCGGTGGGCAAACGTCCTCATCCTGTGGGGCAGCACCAGCCCAGGGCAGAAACACTGGGTCGGCGGTGGCCTCAGGCGGTGGCATTCGGGTAGGCCCGGTCAATGTTGGCCCCAGGGGTGTTAGCTTGGGCAGTACTACGGTCGTCAGCCGCGAATTGCTTAACGAAAAGGTTCGCGGCTTAAATATTCTGCGGCGGGGCAATGAGGAATACGTGTTCCCCCTGTCGATTCCGGCTCCCATTTCCTCATTGTTTGGCTGGCGCATGCACCCCATCCACCAGTCCTGGCGTTTCCATGCTGGGGCCGACCTAGCGGCCCCCATTGGCACGCCGGTGTTGGCCACCCAGGCCGGACGAGTAGCGGTATCGGACTTTTTGGGCGGTTACGGCCTGACGGTAATTCTCCGACATGGCGAGGGCAACCGCGAGTCGCGCTATGCTCACCTGTCTCAGGTGGCGGTACAGCCTGGCGAGTGGGTGGAGCAGGGCGATGTGATTGGTCTGGTGGGGAGTACCGGAACTTCTACAGGGCCACACCTGCACTTTGAAATCCGCCAGCTCACCAACGATGGCTGGGTGGCGATGGATCCCATCGAAATTCTGGAATACGGCATTGCTAACCTGGTCGAGGTGCTAGGCAATCCTATGCTGGCCCTGGGCCGCAGCGGCGAACCAACTGACGCTAACTCGGCTGAGTCTGGCTTGCCGGTGGACTATCCCTTCCGCCCGGCTCAGCCAAACGCCAGCTAAATGAAGGGATTTTGGCATAGCCGTGGGCTTTAGCGTTAACCATCGGGTGCGGTTTCAGGAAACCGATGCAGCAGGGGTAGTGTACTTTGCTAACGGCCTATCCCTATGCCACGCCGCCTATGAAGACTCGCTGCTGGCGGCTGGCCTTAATCTGGCGGAGTTTTTTAGCGCCAGCGCTGGGGCTGTTTATCCCATCGTTCATGCCAGTATGGATTACCGCCATCCCATACGTTGCGGTGATGTAGTGGTGGTGTCGCTGTCGCCCTACCGTTTGAATGACTTCAGCTTTGCAATCAACTATCACCTGCAAAGCAACACGGCTCCACCCACACTATTAGCAGAAGCCTTAACCCGCCATGTTTGTATTCACCCCCAGCGGCGAGATCGCCGGCCCCTAGGGGCAGACATCGAGCACTGGTTGCAGCGCTGGGCTGCTTGAGAGGCGTTATGGAATCAAGTCGTTGGCAGGAATGGATTTTTGTGGTTAGCTATGTGGGCTTCTTAGTTACTATTGCCTGGCTGGTGCTAATGGGTAGAAAGCCATAATTTACGGAATTCGCCACCAGAGTAGGTTCAAATCGAACCTATCAACAACCTATCAAGACGGCAAACATAATAATAGGCACCAAGGGAACTATTGCATTACCCTTGTGCCTATTTGGGCCTCATTGCTAAAATTCTCCTAAAAGAACTAGGAGAAGGCCAAATTAATACCTAGCGCTGTGGATCTCCACCTAAGCTACGTCGTAGGGGCTCATAGGCACCCAAAAGCTGCATTCTAATTAGAATCCAAAGAACTTGGAGTCGAGTTGGAAAGTCCCCAATCCGGGGATCACTAAGCACTTTCTTAGTCAGCCTAGAACTGTGGATAAATAAATCTTCAAGAACTATCTTGATAGTTCGCTTACTGCGAACCCATAACGAAGTTTCTTGACTAATATACAGGTCATATACGCCACCCACACATCGAGCTTTGCGACGAAACATATCGTCTAAGGAATTGCGAACTGGATGAGCTACCCACGCATCATCCGCATAGATCTGCTGATAGCCAGACGCCTTAACCCGCATTCCCCATTCCTGATCGCCAAAGGATTTCAGATGAGCCAAAAAACCCCCAACATCATCCACTACAGCTTTGCGAGCAAAGATGTTTGCAGTTATCATGCCCCCATAACTGCGAATCATTTCTTCATGGGGAAACCCAAAAATGACTTTGTCGTATAGCTCGGCGGGGGTAATGTTATCAGGGTCTTGGAAAAACATATCAATCCTACCGCCAATTGTTCCGCAATCAGGATAATCCAAAAAGTATTTAACTCCTGTTTCCAACCATTCTGGTGACGGAATGCAGTCGGCATCAGTAAAAGCGAGTATTTCACCACTTGCTTCAGCAATGCCTCTATTTCTGGCTGCATAGGAGCCCGGCGTCAATTCTTGCGTTGCCCTAGTGCTAGGAAATTTATCAGCCAGGGACTCAACCTGCTCATAAGCATCCGATCCATTGTCAACTACAATTACTTCGTACCGGGAAGAAGGATAGGTTTGCTTTTCTAGCGCTGATAGACAAATTTTCAGCCTTGGAGCATCATTGTAGACTGGAATAATAACCGAAACGAATGGTTCACTGCCGTGATTGATTAGTTCAGACATATTTTCTGAATAGAGTTCCATCTTGACTATCCTCACTTGGCGGCTGGCACCAAAAAACTATAAAGCACCTGGTTTACAGAGTATCCTGATAATAAAAATACCCTCGACGAAGCAGGAAGTCCTATACCTTGAGGAGAGGTTCTCCACTGATCTAGTACTCTGAGGCGGAAATAACTCGCCTATTGGCTAACGTGAGAGCCCTTGTGTCACAAGGAATTCTCTTTCTGCCTTCTGCCTTCTTACTTCTGCCTTTCAATACTAGTTACTTACCTCAATCACATTAAGATTACTTCAACCTGTCCATAGCGGTTTTCGTTAGCATGAAGTACATGGGGACGCCTGTAATGCTTATCCAGCTAAGGCCCCGCTGTGCTTAATCTGACCAGAACCCATGCATCTCTGCTATTTTAGCGTCGATTAGTGAGTGGATTCTTTGATTAGCCACCTCTCAACCAGGGCGTTTGGAATAACTGAGTCATCCCAGGCAGGGGGCTCTTCCCCAATGCGGACAATAACCAGATCATGGGAGGGAATTACGTAGACCCGCTGATGATGACGACCATCTAAGTAAAAGGTGTCCGGCGCAGCAAAGGGCGCTGAGGCCGCCAAATTGACGGCGGAGTAGTCTTTGGTGCGGGCTTTGAGCCAGATGTGCATCCCAAAGGTCGCTTCCAGGGGCGATTCCACCAGCATTTGCTCGATCCAGGCGGCAGGAACGATCTGGTTGTTGCTGCTGCGGCCCTGGTGCAGCAGCATTTGACCAATGCGCAGCCAATCCTGCGCCGTGGCAAAGAAGCAGCAGAAGGGCTTGGCCTGGCCGCCCTGGCGGTCTAACCAAAGAAATCCGTCGGCGGCCCCCAGCGGTTGCCAGAGGCGGCTAGAAAGGTAGTCCCCAAAGGATTCGCCAGTGGCCTCTTCCAGCACCATCGCCAGCAGTTGAGAGTTAACGTTGTTGTACTCAAAGGCTTTTCCGGGTGGGCCAAGCAGCGGGATGCTGAGGGCCGTTTGGCCTACCTGGGAGCCGCCGTAAAGCCTGACCAGGTCAGAGTTGAGGGTGTCGGTGCGATCGTCGTTCCTCAAGCCCGACTGCATGTACAGCAGGTCAGCCAGGGTCAGTTCTCCACGGAGATCATTGGCCCAGGCCGTGAGGTACCGACCCACGGGTTCATGGATAGACTGGATGTGGCCTTCATCAATGGCGATACCTATCAATAACGCCAGCAGGGTTTTCACCATCGACATGGAGTTCACCTGGTCTTCTGGCCCGTGGTTTTGCCAGTAGCGTTCTAGCACGACTTGATCCCGATACATCACCAGCAGGGCCACGGAGTTTTGGGCTTCGGCAAAGGTCAAAATCTCAGCTTGCACGGCTGGGGGAATGACCGCTGAGGCTGCCCTAGGTAAGGGACTTGGGGTAGAGGCTGCGCCTGGAACCGGTTGTCGAGGCTGGTACCAGTCGGCAGTGGTAACGGGATGATCGGGATAACTTAAGGAGCGCAGGAAGAGCCGCCAGTCTACCGCAACGTTAACCACCCCAAGGGTTACTATTCCGGCCATCATCGCTAAGGTTGGCTTGAGAAGGGCTCTATCCATATCTCCAGGTGTGAACCCAGTGTTGACCAGACCTTAAGATGGTGCAAAGAACACAGTCTTACCCTGACGATTTTATTACAGTGAGGAGATATTGGTGGTATCGGTCACAGATGTCAGGTTACTCATGGCTGTCAACGACTTACACTCTCTACCCTTTAGGCTGACTTACAGTGATACTCTAAGAAGAAGGCGTTAGGGCTGGCTGGGGCTGTCCCTGGTTAGTCACCGCTGAATGTGACAGGTCATAGTTCTATGCTTCT
Organism: uncultured bacterium; assembly: GCA_964442885.1. Lineage (GTDB taxonomy): Bacteria > Cyanobacteriota > Cyanobacteriia > Phormidesmidales > Phormidesmidaceae > Nodosilinea. The sequence goes on from CAYUBC010000346.1 coordinate 4,574, forward strand.
GTTGCAGCTAGTTGGTTCAGAGAGTTGCAAGTTAACTATGTACAATCCAAGTGTGAGCGGCGGTAACGCCAGTAGTTTGGCTGGTAGCCGTTTATTTTTATACGAGGTGCAGGGCCTGCGCCAAAATGCAGAAACCGATAAGATGAACAACCCCATTCGCCAGAGTGGCAGTATCTTCATCACGGTGCCTTATCCCCGTATGAATCAAGAAATGCAGCGGATTACTCGGATGGGGGGCAAGATTGTTAGCATTCGCCCCATCGATACGGTTGGAGCCATGAGTAATACAACCCCTACTGTGACTGAGGTGCCGCCTTCGC
>CAYUBC010000347.1:0-4882 GCA_964442885.1 uncultured bacterium
AAAGATGACACACCCATGCACTAGCTAAAACTGGCCAGTTAGACGTTTTTCAAACTCTTGCCGCACCGTTTCAGAAAGCTCCACCGCCTGCCCATAGACCTCACTGTGATGGTCTTTCAACCAGGCTAGAAGGCGGCTAAACTGGGCATTGCGCAGATCTAAATCGGCCTGAAAGATGGTGGCTGTGGCCATGTGCTTAGCGTATTGAATGGGATGTCCCTGTTGAACAAACTGTGCGGTTAACGCCAGCAGCGCATCTTGACGCACATCGTCTTGATCGGCAGATGAGGCAAAGTTCATAGCGGATGTCCTTGCAGGATGGTTGAATAGCAGCCAGCCCGACAAACCGGTGGGATAACGTTACCAGGCCAGGCTAAATTGAACTTGCCCAGAACCAGCAGAAAAGGCGTTTTGGGGCAAAAAAAAGCAACAAATGGAAATTAGTGACGATAGGTATTATTGCCTGACCAGGGTTTCGACTAAACCAGTAAGGGGGATAACCGTACTCGATCGTCATTGCGACGGTTTTTGTTACAGAGCTTCATACTCTATGGCCAGTCAAGGTCGCACAGTTGAAGCAAATCGAAAGTTTTACCGATCCCCAGGAAAGGGGGTTTTAGGATGCGGGGAGTAGAGCTAGATTTTCTGGTTCATAGAGTAAATTCCATCTCACTGTCGTCCTGCACCTCCCCTGGGGAGATCGGCTATGCAACAAATTCCGGCCCCGTTTTGGACCTTGATTATCGGTGTCGTCGTCACCTTAGTTAGTCTTTGGTTTGGCCAAAACAACCACTTCCTACCAGAGCAGGCTTCCGAGCAGGCTCCTCTGGTTGATGACTTTTTTAACGTTATGGTCACCATTGGCACCGCTCTGTTCATTGTGGTTCAAGGGGCCATCATCTACTCGCTGATTCGCTTTCGCCGCCGCCCCGGAGATGATACAGACGGCCTTCCCATTGAGGGCAATCTTCCCCTGGAAGCCTTTTGGACGGCGATTCCGGCAATTATTGTGGTGGGCCTGGGGCTTTACAGTGTGGTGGTGTTTCAGGATATGGGTGGCTTCTCTCCTGGTGGGCATCACGACCACGGCATGATGATGGCCCGCGCCCCGCAGAAAATAATGACGGACGTAGAGGGGCCATTGCTGGCTCAGGCCGAAGAGTCAGATAGCAAGGGTCAGGTCTATGGCTTTGGCGGGTCGCCTCAGACCGAGGGCAATACTCCCGACCTGACGGTGAACGTTACGGGTATGCAGTACGCCTGGATTTTCCGCTACCCGGATACCGGCATTGTCGATGGTGAACTCCATGTTCCCATTGGCCAGGATGTGCAGTTGCTGATTGAAGCCCAGGATGTAATTCACTCCTTCTGGGTGCCCCAGTTTCGCCTCAAGCAAGATGCCCTGCCCGGTCAGCCCGCTGAGTTGCGGTTTGTGGCTACCCGCGAAGGCACCTATCCCGTCGTTTGCGCCGAACTGTGCGGAGCTTACCACGGCGGTATGCGGACTCAGGTGATTGTGCATTCCCTGGATGACTACAGCGCCTGGGTTGCTAGCCGGGTCGCTCAGGTAACCGATAGCACCGAGGCGATCGCCCAGCACCCCCTCTCTACCGAGGCTGACTACCTAGCTCAAATTGCCCAGGATGTTCCTCTGGAATCGGCTCAAATTGCCCAATTGAGCGAGGCTATGCGCCCTTAAACCGGCCCTTGCTCCATGTCCTCGATTTACTCCCTGGTTTAAGTTTTTCCTTAACAAATTCCATTTATGGCTCAAGCAGATCTGCAAATGAACGTTCCGGTGGCCTCTCCCAGCCACCACCCAGAGAAATGGAAGTGGTACGACTACTTCACCTTCAATGTGGATCACAAGGTGATTGGCATTCAGTACCTGGTGACCGCCTTCCTGTTCTACCTGGTGGGAGGCGGCATGGCCGTGCTGATGCGCACCGAGCTGGCCACCCCCGCGTCGGACTTTCTCAGTCCCGAACTTTACAACGCCTTTATGACGAACCACGGCACCATCATGATTTTTCTGTGGATCGTGCCGGCGGCGATTGGCGGCTTTGGCAATTACCTGATTCCGCTGATGGTAGGGGCGCGGGATATGGCGTTTCCCAAGCTCAACGCCCTGGCCTTTTGGCTTAACCCGCCCGCTGGGGCGCTGCTGCTGGCCAGCTTTTATTTTGGCGGTGCCCAGGCTGGGTGGACATCCTACCCACCGCTCAGCGAAATTACCGCCAATGCCGCGCAAACCCTCTGGATTTTGTCCATTGTTCTGGTCGGTACGTCCTCCATTCTGGGCTCAGTCAACTTCCTGGTGACGATCTGGAAAATGCGCGTCCCCAGTATGCGGTGGGATCAGCTACCGCTGTTTTGCTGGGCTATGGTGGCGACTTCGATCCTGGCGCTGTTTGCCACTCCGGTGCTAGCGGCAGGGCTGATTCTGCTGCTGTTTGATATCAACTTTGGCACGTCCTTCTTCAAGCCCGCCGCCGGGGGCAACGTGGTCGTGTATCAGCACCTGTTCTGGTTCTACTCTCACCCAGCGGTTTACCTGATGATTTTGCCCATCTTCGGCATTATGTCGGAGGTGATTCCGGTACATGCCCGAAAGCCGATTTTTGGCTACAAGGCGATCGCCTACTCCTCCATGACCATTTGCCTAGTCGGGTTATTTGTCTGGGTGCACCACATGTTCACCAGCGGCACCCCCCCCTGGATGCGGATTTTCTTCACCATCTCCACGCTGATTGTGGCCGTGCCAACGGGGATCAAAATCTTTAGCTGGGTGGCGACGCTCTGGGGCGGCAAAATCCGGTTTACCAGCGCCATGCTGTTTGCGGTGGGGCTGCTGTCGATGTTTGTGTTTGGCGGACTCAGCGGTGTTACCTTGGGAACCGCTCCCTTCGATATCCATGTTCACGATACCTACTACGTGGTGGGCCACTTCCACTATGTGCTGTTCGGCGGATCGGTGTTTGGTATCTATGCCGCCGTCTACCACTGGTTCCCCAAAATTACTGGGCGCATGCTGAACGAGCGCCTGGGGAAGGTGCATTTTGTGTTGACCTTCATCGGCACCATCCTTACCTTTACCCCCATGCACCAGTTGGGTATGCAGGGGATGCCCCGCCGCGTAGCCATGTACGATCCCCAGTTTGCTCACCTTAACCAGTTGGTGACGGTGGGAGCCTACATTTTGGCCGTATCGGTGATTCCTTTCTACCTGAACGTGATCTGGAGTTGGATGAAAGGCCCCGAAGCTGGCCCCAACCCCTGGAATGCCCTCACCCTGGAATGGACAACGGCCTCTCCCCCGATGATTGAAAACTGGGAAGTCCTCCCCGTTGTTACCCACGGCCCCTACGAGTACGGCCTGGACAACGAACCCGCCCTAGAAGCCACCCCGTCCCCATAACCGTAGGGTGGGCACCGCCCACCTTACCCTTCACCCTTCGCTCCCTCACTCTTTCCCATTCCCATCCCCCCCACCCCTTCACCCTCCCTCGCCCTTTACCCATCCCCCCTTATGCAAGGCGCTATCGATACCACCCCCACCGCTACCCCCGCAATTGCCCACGAAGAGCACCAGGATCTTCGAGTCCTGGGTCTACTCACCTTTCTAGCCTCAGAATTCCTGATGTTCTGCGGCTTTTTCGCGGTTTTTCTGGTTTTTCGCAGCTCAATTGCTGAATGGCCCCCAGAAGAGACCGAAGTTGAACTGCTGCTACCCGCCGTTAACACGCTGATTCTGGTCTCTAGTAGCTGGGTCATTAATCTGGGTACCAAGGCCATCAAGCACAACGATGTAGGGGCCATGCGCAAGTGGTTTGGCATTACCGCTGCAATGGGGGCGGTTTTCCTGGTCGGCCAGATCTACGAATACATGACCCTGGGCTACGGGTTGCAAACTAACCTGTTTAGCAACTGCTTTTACCTGATGACCGGCTTCCACGGGGCTCACGTATTCATCGGCCTGCTGCTGATTCTGGGCGTGCTGTGGCGCTCTCGCCGAGCTGGCCACTACAGCGACATCACCCACACCGGCCCCGAAATGGCCGAAATCTACTGGCACTTTGTCGATGTGGTGTGGATTGTTCTGTTTACGCTGATTTATCTGCTGACGTTGATCTAAATCGTTGTTTCAACGCAGTGGTATGATGCCATCAAGCTAGGGGTGTCCGAGCAATCGGGCTGAGATTATACCCTCAGAACCTGACCTGGTTAATGCCAGCGGAGGGAAGCGTTGATTGAGGCCATGGGCCGAAACGACGATAGAGTTGAGTAAGGCAGAGCGCAAAGCCTGGCCATCAGCGGCCTCTAGCTTCATACCGTTGTCTATGAGGCGCGCTATCGATGACCCTTGGTATAACCGCCATCGCTGTAATTTTGATTACGGCGGCCAGCTTTACCCTGCTAGGCTTGCTGCAAGCCAGCCAACACACCATTACGTTAGAAAACTATCTAGTTAGCCGTAACCGCATTGGCACGGGCATGGCCCTGGCAACCATTGTGGCCTCGGCGATGGGCGCGTGGATTTTATTTAGCCCGCCGGAGGTGGGCGCTACCAGCGGCCTGGCAGGCATCGTTGGTTACTGCATTGGCCAGGCAACCCCGGCGGCGCTATTCGCGTTTATGGGAACGCGGATGCGGTTTCTCATGCCTGCTGGCCACTCGCTGAATGAGTATGTGCTGCACCGCTTTGGCCAGGCCATGTACCGGCTGACCTTGGGAATTGTAGTGTTCTACATGTTTGTATACCTGGCGGCAGAGTTGACGGCAATCGCCAAAGCTGTGGAACTCATGGCTGGCGTGCCGCTCTGGCTTACTGCCCTACTGGTGATTACTGCCGTCTTTATTTACACGCTTGTGGGTGGGCTAG
>CAYUBC010000348.1:0-4851 GCA_964442885.1 uncultured bacterium
CGATGTCTCATGTGGTCAGATTAACTTCTTGACAGTGGCCTTCGCCCACGTGCCCCAGGCTAGGCAAGATATTGAGAAATAGCGTGTGATCCGCCTCAGAAAGTCCGGCTTCCAGGGCGGCGCTATCTACATCAACCTCACCATTCTCAGCCAGGGCCGCCAGGGGTTCAAAGCCCAGAGCTCCCGTGTTGATGTCATCGTCGGCAGGGGCATCGCCATCGCCAAACAAGTGGTCAAAGTGGAAGGTAGCCTCCAGATCCGCCGTGTCACCCGCCGCTAGAATGCCTTTGCGTTCATCGCCGACAAAGTCGCCGCAGGTAAAGGCTAGTTCCTCAGTCATCCGGATGGTAAAAGGCAGGGTCTGGCCATCCTTAGTGGCCGTGCCCTGCATCCAGATCGTGTAGCCCGCCGCTGGCCCCTCTGCCGCTGGTGGCATTTGCCAAGATAGCGCATTGAACTGCCCAGCCGGGGCATCCAGTTCGGCCACCAGAATGGGCTCGGCGGCATCATCGCCCTGGGCCAGGTCAACCACCTTAGCTTCCGGCACAGAAACCTGAGCCTGGGCCTCTAGCTTGCCCCCAGCCTCTGGGTCAAAGGGTGGGTCGGTCTGGGAGGCAGTAATCTCCGCCAGAGACACGAAAACGTTATCAAAGCTAATCGCCCACCCATCCTTAGAGGTGAACCCCTGGCGCACAAAGTCTTCGCCGTTAGCGCGAATGACCAGAGTGCCCTTTTCGGCATCTGGGGCAGGTTCAGCGGCAGTAGTTGGCTCCGCACCAGAATCAACAGCGGTAGGCTGTCCGCCACCACAGGCTTGAAGCACAATAGGCGTTAGGAGAGTAAGTCCTCCGATTGCTATTCGGGTTAGTCGCATAAGATATCCAGCGAGAAGGCTATCGGTGAGTCTTATCATCCAGTGCACAGCCCGGAAACTTCAATGCCCTAGGGGGGCACAAACCGGGGTTTGGCCCGGGGAAACGCCGCAATTTAGGAAAGGCTTAAGATTTTGGGGCAGCGGCTGGGGGTTGGAGAATAGGGCAAATGTATGATGGGAGGGCAACCATGGTGGCGAAGGCAAACCTGAGGGTAAAGACCGTTTCTCAACGGTGGCGGGGGCAGCGAGTCGGGTTAGGCGGTTGGCTGGCCCTGATCATGGTGGCGGGCAGCTTAGCGTTAGTTGGGTGCGAGCGCCCGGCAGCAGAGCCGGATCAGTCTACGGCTCCAGACGTGACTCCAGAGAGGGTTCCAGAGGGGACTCCAGAGAGGGCTCCAGAGGGGACGGTTGCTCCAGGGGAGCCAACTCCGGCAGCGACTCCAGCCCCTGGGTCTGACCCTGTGGCCCAGGCTCCTACGGAGGTTCCGGCTAGCCCAGGAGCGCCGCTACCCGATCCCCTCGTCAACCAGTGGGAGCCCATGAGCAATGTGCTGGTGGCCTTTGGCACGATGACCATTACCCCCAGCCAGGTGACCTGGAGCAGCGGGCAGAGCAGTTCCTACAGCTTGGTTAGCACCGAGGGCGGTTTTTTGCTAAAGCTGGAGGCAAACCCCAGATTTTACGACACGCCGAATCCGTTTATTAAGCTGATTCCCGAAACCAACGAAGCCGGGGTAGTGACCTCAATAGACGTGGCTTTTTATGACAGCGAGGCCCAGCTCCAGAAGGATGAATACATTATGTATGGATCGTATTTTGGTAATTAGGATCCGGTCAGCTTTTAAGTTCCCTTAAACGTATTTTGGTAATTAGGATCCGGTCAGCTTTTAAGTTCCCTTAAACGTTGCTGGATAAACCATTCCTGCCCCGGAAATCCCAACAACTTTACTTATTAGTTTAGTCTCTGCCTTAAGATGGGGATTGGAATTCATTACTCCTCTATGCCCCCCATAGACTATGCCCCCCATAGACCTCCATCGTTCCTGTCGAGCCCTAGGGTCAGCCCTGATTCTGGCTGGGTTAGGGGCGGCTTGTGGTGGTCAACCGCCCCAAATGGCCGCCCCGCCTGCTGTGCCCGTACAAGTGCAGGCGCTTCAGCCCGGCACCCTGGAGGAAAGCTCTGAATTTATCGGTGCCCTGGAGGCCGAGCAGCGGGTTGAGCTAAAGCCAGAGGTAGCCGGGCGCATTACCCAGATTCTGGTGGCCTCTGGCGATGCCGTTGGGCCTGGACAGCCGATTATTCAACTGCGGCCCGACCAGGCTGAGGCTGAGGTAACTGGGGCGCAGGCAGGGGCCGAGGCCGCCCGGTTTGGGCGCGATGCCGCCCAGGCCCAGGTAGACGCCGCCCAGGCCCAGGTGACTCAGGCCACCGCAGAAGCCCAACTGGCCCAGGCTGACTTTAACCGCACTCAACAACTGGCCAGTAGCGGTGCCCTCAGTCGGCAAGATTTAGACACCGCTCGTAACCGACTGGAAGTGGCCCAGGCGGCCCAGCAGCAGGCCCAGGAGAGCCTGCGAGCCGCTCAATCTCAGCTGCGGCAGGCTACCGCCACCTTTGACCAGGCCCAGGCCCAGGTAAATGTCAACCAGGAGTCGCTGGGGCTTAAGCAAGTTTCCAGCCCGGTAGGCGGCCTGGTGGGGGATCTGTCCCTTCGGGTGGGCGACTTTGTCGATGTTGGCCAAACCATCACCACCATCATTCAAAATCAGGAGCTCTTTCTACGCATTCAGGTGCCCACTGCTCGGGCTAGCCAACTGCGGACGGGCTTGCCCGTTGAACTGCTCAACCCTGAGACTGGGGCACCTCTGGCAACGGGCGGTCTCAGCTTTGTCTCTCCAGATGTCAATAGCAATGCCCAGTCTATTCTGGTTAAGGCCCGCTTTCCCAATGAGGCCCGCAGCTTGCGAGATGGTCAGTTTGTGCGGGCGCGATTGATCTGGAGTACTAAAACGGCGTTGCTGGTGCCAACCGTGGCTGTCTCGCGCATTGCCGGGCAAAACTTTGTCTTCATCGCCGCTGAGCAGACCACAGAAAACGGCCAAACCCTCCAGGTGGCCTCCCAGCGTCCGGTGCAGCTTGGCCCAATTCAAGGCAACAGCTATCAGGTGATAGAAGGGCTGCAGGCGGGCGATCAGGTAGTAGTTACCAATATCCTTAAGCTTCAGGATGGCGTCCCCATTGAGCCGGAAACCCAGGCTTCCTCTACCTCCTTTGACCCTAGGCCATGACCTCTGATCGTGGTTTGATCACCATTTTGCGGTAACCCCCATGGCGCTATTCTCCATCGCCGATCCCTTTATCCGCCGTCCGGTCTTAACGACGGTTTGCACGCTGCTCATTATGCTGATTGGCGGCGTGGCCATTCCCCTGCTACCGATCGAGCAACTGCCGGAAATTGCGCCGCTGCAAATTCAGGTGGCAACTAACTACATTGGGGCCGACGCCGAAACCGTTGAAAGCACGGTCACCACCGTGCTGGAACGAGAAATCAACGGCGTGGAGGGCATGGATTACATTACCTCTAGCAGCACCAACACGGGTCAGAGCAGCATCAACGTGGTGTTTCAGCCCGGCCAGAACAAAGACATCGCCCAGGTAAATGTGCAAAACCGGGTGTCTCGGGCAGAGCCTCGACTACCCACCGAAGTATCCCAGGTGGGGGTGGCCGTTGACGCGCAATCGCCCAGTATTCTCCTGGTCTATCGCTTTTTTACCGACGATAACCGCTACGACGCCCTGTTTCTCAATAACTATGCCGACCTGTTTATTCTGGATGAAATTAAGCAGTTAAACGGGGTGGGCAATGCCCAGGTGTTTGGGGCCGGTCGCTATGCTATGCGCATCTGGCTAGACCCACCCGCCATGGCTCGTCAACAGTTGACCCCTGAAGATGTGGTCAATGCCCTGCGCGAGCAAAATATCCAGGTGGGCGGCGGAGCGATTGGGGCTCCCCCCACCGATGGCGACCAGGCCTTTCAGTTCACTGTGCGGCTGCCGGGTCGCTTACAGGATGCCACCGAGTTTGAAAATCTGGTGGTGCGGGTGAGCGACAACGGCAACCTGGTGCGGATTAAAGACATCGGGCGGGCCGAGCTAGGCTCCGAAGACTATAGCTTTGATGTTAGAACCGAGGACAAGCTAGCGGCGGGGCTGCTGGTCTACCAGCTACCGGGCAGCAACGCGCTGGATGTGGCTACCGCTGTACGGCAGCGCATTGCTGAACTAGAACAGAGCTTTCCGCCAGGGCTGCGGGCCGAACTGGTGTTTGACACCACTGACTTTGTCCAGGTTTCCCTGCGGGAGGTATTGATCACCCTGGTGCAGGCCGTGCTGCTGGTGTTGCTGATTTTGTTTATATTTTTGCAGGACTGGCGGGCCACGCTGGTTCCGGCTGTGGCGATCCCAGCCGCGCTGATTGGGTCGATGGCTTTTTTGCTGGCCTTTGGCTTTTCGATTAATACCCTGACGTTGTTTGGCTGCATTTTGGCGGCAGGGGTGGTGGTGGATGATGCGATTGTAATTGTGGAAGCCATCTCCGCCAAAATTGACCAGGGGATGCGGCCCCGGCTAGCCGCCCTGGATGCCATGCAGGAGCTTTCTGGGGCCGTGGTGTCTACCTCCCTGGTGCTGATGGCGGTGTTTATTCCCGTGGCCTTCTTTCCGGGCAGCACCGGCAAAATTTACCAGCAGTTTGCCCTGACCATTGCCTTTGCCATTATTGTTTCTACCTTCAATGCCCTCAGCTTTTCGCCCGCTATGTCAGCTCTGCTGCTGCGGCCCCGGCCCCCTGGCGGCTACGGTGGGCCGTTGTTAGCTGGCCCCTTCAACCGCTTTAATCGCTTTCTAGACTGGCTAATCGGGCACTACCGCAATCTAGTGCGGGCGCTGATTCGGCTGCGCTATGTGGTGCTGGCGA
>CAYUBC010000349.1:0-4845 GCA_964442885.1 uncultured bacterium
CGGGTCGGCATGGGCTCCACCCACGGGTTCGGGTAAAAGCTGGTCGAGAATGCCAAGCTGTCTTAAATCCCAGGAGGTGATTTTGAGCGCTTCAGCGGCTTCAGCGGCGCGACCGGCATCCTTCCATAAAATGGCCGCACAGGCTTCTGGGCTGGCGACGGTGTAAACGGAGTGCTCAAACATGAGCAGCCGATCGCCCACGCCAATGCCCAAGGCCCCACCGGAACCGCCTTCGCCAATGATGGTACAGACGATGGGCACCTGCAGGGCAAACATTTCTCGCAGGTTATAGGCGATCGCCTCGCCCTGGCCCATTTCTTCGGCCTCATAGCCAGGGTAAGCACCAGGTGTATCAATAAACGTGATGATTGGCATTGAAAATCGATCAGCATGGCGCATCAGCCGCATGGCCTTGCGGTACCCCCCCGGTGAAGCCATACCAAAGTTGCGGGCCACATTATCTTTGGTATCGCGCCCTTTTTGATGACCCAAAATGACCACCGGACGGCCCTCTAACCGGGCAACGCCGCCGACCAGAGCGGGGTCATCTTTGCCGGAGCTGCGATCGCCGTGGAGCTCAAGCCACTCGTCGGTAATGGCCTGGATGTAGTCGAGGGTGCTGGGCCGACGCGGGTGCCGAGCCACCTGAAGCCGCTGCGCCGGGGTGAGATTGGCAAAAATCTCCTGGCGCAGGTGGGTGGCCCTAGCCTCGAGCTGGCGGAGCTGAGCTGACACATCAACATCATTTTTTTCAGCTAGCTCGCGAATCTGGGTAATCCTGGCTTCTAGTTCCGCCAGGGGCTTCTCAAAGGACAGCAGAATTGACTTGCGCTCGGGTTGGGCCATAGCCAAGGAATAAAGAATGGGAAGGAAACAATCAACACCCCAGGGGACATGATCTGGGTCTTTCTCAGAATACCAAGGCGGGTAGCCTTTGCTGTCCCACAGCCTGGGAGGAAAACCGACCCGGACTGGAACCGTCAGCGGGTATCAACGTCAGCCGCGAGAAGAGGGGCCAGGCGGAATGCCGCGCTCAGACGCTAGCAGCTCGCCTTCTAAACGCCTCGACTTCAGGAGGCTTCTGCCACCAGGGGCTGGAGGTTGAGATCCAGCAAGGGGCGGAACCCATGCTTGACCGATGCCTGACCAATCATGTCCATTTTTTCGAGGGTAATTTGGTTACGCCCCCAGGAAAAGTTGGTGTACCACTTCTCAAATTCCAGCAGCATGGCTTCGGCAAAACAGGCAAACAACTGCCGAGCCGGTACATCCATGTTGACGATGCTCATAATGCGCCAGTCAATATCTAAGGAATGCTCGACAATGCCGCCCTTGAGCACGTAGACTCCATCAAAACTAAAGTGCTGACTCAGGTTTTTAGGATAGCCGCCATCAATCATCAGGCAGGGGCGCTTGAGGGTGTTGGGATTAATATCCACGCCCTTAGCCATACTGGCCACCCAAACCACAATGTCTGCCTTGGGTAGGGCCATATCTAGATCCATAGGGGTGCCACAGCCCAATTCCTCTTGCAGGTACTGAAGCCGCTCCTGGTTGCGGGCAATCAGCAATAGCTCTTTGATATCGGTGCGGGCGGTTACCCAGCGACAAACGGCGCTGCCAATGTCGCCCGTAGCGCCGCAAACCGCCACCGTTGCCTCCGAGAGGTTGATACCAAGCTGTTGAGCCGCTGCCTTGAGCTGTTGGCAAATGATGTAGGCGGTGTGAGTATTGCCAGTGGTGAAGCGCTCAAATTCCAGGGTGATGTTACGCACCTGCTGAATTTGGTTGAGGTTAAAGTTCTCAAAAATGATTGAGGAAAAGCCACCCAGCGCGGTAATGTCAATGCCGTGCTTCTGGGCATGGGCCATGGCGTTGATAATTTTGCGCGTGGCCGCTTTGATGCGCTTAGCGGCTAGCATTTCAGGTAAAAAGCAAGACTCGACGTAGCGTCCTTCAATCTGCTCCCCGGTGGCGCTAGTAACCTTAATCGTGTCCACAATCTGGGGCGGGGCGCTGCACCAAAAGTCTATCCCCTGGTCTGCGTATTCTGGATACCCTAGGTCACGGGCGACGGCTTGAGCATGGTCAAGGCTAGTGAGATGTCCAATTAGGCCAAACATTGCAAATTTACGTTACTGCGTGAAGTGCGCCAGGGAAGTGGTGCAGGTGGATAACTAATCTAGAATAAACTGCCATAGAGCGAATGGGAACTAGTGGGAGAAAAGTCGCCCTAACTGACGAATTGAGAGAACTAAGGAAACTTTCGGCAACTAGAGACCCCTAAGCATTGGATGAGCAAGGGATTTAGCCCGTGCTCATGCTAAGGGGATAGAGCTTTTGCCAGAAATTACCGCAGCCTTCAGCCTGAGGATTCAAGGCTTGAGTTTAAGGCAGAAGCCTTGAAACCCCAGGACTGAACTGGTCAGTTCCCCTAGACGGTGGCTAGACCTTGGGCAGAGAGCTTCATTACCTCGCGGCTAGAGAAGCCGATGTTGGCCAGGGCTTCGCCGTAGGTGATCATGAAGTCTTCAATCAGGGCTTCCTTCTCCATGCCCAGCACTCTGGCATCGTCGGCCACGCGGTTGAGCATGGCCCAAACGATGGGTAAATTCTCGCGGTTAGCCTCTTCAAGTTCGGCCTTAGCCGACTCAAAGTTGGCCTTCAGCCACTCTTCGCCAAAATTGAGATGAAGGTATTCGTCCTTGACAACACCCTCGGTAATTTTACGGGCAAAGTCGTCGGCCACAGGAATGTAAATGTTGTAAGCCGAGATGGCAAAGGTTTCTATGATTAAAGATTGAATCAGCAGGCAGGTAACAATTTTGCCTTCTGCCCAGGCCGTTTGGAAGTTGCCGTGGAGCGGAGCAAAAAAGTCCTTCGCAAAGCCCATATCTGGCGTTACGGCCAGGTTGCGACCACAGGCCTGAAATCCCTTCATGTGCCGACTTTCCATCTTTGCTAAACGCAGCAGGTCATCCTTAGCGTCAGGCAGGCTTTCGGCTAGCTGGCAATAGTTGTCGTAGGCTTCTTGCTCGCCTTCAATCACAATCGCATTGATGCGGCTGTAGGCGTCTTTATAGCTCTCAGACTGATAGTCAAAGGTTCTTTGGGTATCTAGCTCTTGCATCACCATAATGTCCTGCTATTTAGCTAAAGGGTAAACTTTCTGATTTTAATCGCAATAATACTATGCCAAAGTTAATCAGTCGGGATTTCTACCATGAGATTGAGCCATGGGAGGGCGATTAAGTCCCGGTTTCTGGGCTCTAAGCCAAGGAAATATCAGCTCCAGTCACCAGTTTAGAAAGATTCTGCCGACAAGATAATCATTTTCAATGATTAGTGTTGATTATCCCCTCATCTACTCAGGATTATCTGTCTGCCGTGGAAATAGATTTTTCTAAATGGCATCCCTAAGGATTGGCCTATGCTATGGTCAGCCAGTCAGGCCCACGGTTAGCAATCTCAGTAAGGCTGTGGGCACCACCAAAACCGGGGCGGGCACCATATCACCGCGAAAGTCTAAAATTTGCACCAGCACCAGGTAGCCAATCGCCAACAGCAGCGAGAAAATGCCGGTTACAATGGCTACAATTTTGGGGCGATCCATAGTTGGTAAGTTGTTTAGAGCCTTGAGTTAGGGGTAGAGAAGCCGTTTTACGATTGACCGCGTAACGCTGTCGGAAAACTGAGCTGCTTGTGTATTCTAAGTCAAGTGTAGATAAGTCAAGTGTAGACCTTCCAGAGTTGGCTCCTGAAATCCTATGCACCCCCTTCCGCCAACCGGACAATCCATGGCTAAGAACCCAACCTTGCCGCCAGTGGTCATTCAAACCAGCGGACTCAGCAAGACCTACCGCACCGGCTTCTGGTTGAATCAGCGCATCCCATCCTTACAAAATTGCTCCTTGACCATTTACCAGGGCGAAACCTTTGGGCTGCTGGGGCCAAACGGGGCGGGCAAAACCACATTGCTCAAGGTACTACTGGGAATTATTCACCCCACCGCAGGCACCGCCCAGCTTTTTGGCCAGGCGGTGGGCGATCGCGCCATTAAACAACAGCTGGGTTACCTACCTGAAAACCCCTACTTCTATGACTTTTTGACCGGCTGGGAATTTCTGCAATACACGGCGGGTCTATTTGGCCTCTCGGCGGCGACACAACAGCGCCGCCTTGTAGAACTGCTGGATTTAGTCGGCTTGTCGCAAGCAACGGCTAAGAAAAAGCAGCTCCGCCAGTACTCTAAGGGGATGCTGCAACGCATCGGCATCGCTCAGGCGCTGATTAACGATCCTGACCTGGTGTTTTTAGATGAACCTATGTCGGGCTTAGACCCCACCGGGCGCTTCCAGGTGCGGGAAATTATTTTGGCCCTGAAGCGAGCGGGCAAGACCATTTTTTTTAACAGCCACATCCTGTCGGATGTAGAGGTGATTTGCGATCGCATCGCCATTCTCGACCAGGGCGAGTTGATTTGTATAGGTAGCCTGGATGCCTTGCTTGGCACCGCCGATCAGTACCTGGTCAAAGGGCGTGGCGGGCACCTTAGTACCCTTACCTCCTGGCTGGATCAGGTGACGGTTCAAGGTGATAGCTGGCATGGTCACATTAAGGGCGACCCCTACGAATTTGCCACCCAAATTCCCCGCTTGGGCGGCCAGCTCATCACCTTGCAGCAGGCCCGCCCTAGCCTGGAGGAGTTTTTTATGGCCAAAATTGAGGAGCGGCGGTGAGGGAAGGGAGATTTTGAGTTTTGAGTTTTGGCTGGGAATCCCCTCCTGGGAGGGCTGCCGTGTATACACATCTTGGCCCTCACCCCCTCAGTCCCCCTCTCCCAAA
>CAYUBC010000350.1:0-4810 GCA_964442885.1 uncultured bacterium
CAAATCTCCTAAGGACCAGCGCAGCAGCGTGGCCGACATGCCAATGATGTAGGTCAGAGGCGTGCGCAGCTCGTGGCTCATGGTAGCCAGAAACTCACTCTTAGCCCGGTTAGCGGACTGGGCCGCCGCCAGGGCATCGCGCAGGTCTTGGGTGCGCTCAATAACACAAACTTCCAGGTTTTGGGTCTGCTGTTGGAGCTGATGATAGAGCTGAGCCTGGTTGATAGCGATGGCCAAATGTTCGGCAATATGCCCTAAAAACTCGATTTCCCAGGCTTCCCAATCGCGCTGGTGCTCGCATTGATGAACAATGAGCAGACCCCAGAGCTTTTGACCCACTAAAATAGGCGAGACTACCTTAGATTTAACCTGGGCTTGCTCTAAAAAGGATCGTAAACAGGGGATGTCAGCGTAGGTAACATCCACATTATTAATAGCCAGAGTCTCGCCAGCCAGGTAGCGGGCGCGGCAGTTGGGCGATTGACTAAAGCAAAAGCTCTCGGTGTAGTGCAGCACTGAGGACAACGCCTCGCTGGCCCGTGCCTCATAGGTAATGTAGCCGCTCTGCTCATGGGGCGAACTGGCAGCCAGGCTAGTGAATTGATGAGGAACAGACACCTGAAGCTGCAATCGCTCGGTTTTAGCCAGGTCAAACTGGTAAATCAGCAGGCGATCGGCCTGGAGGAACTGCCGTACCTCGGCCACCGTGGTTTCCAGAATTACAGGCAAATCGAGGCTTTCCTGAATTTTGGTGACCACCTGGTTAAGCAACAAGCTGCGCTCCAGCTGGCGATCGAGCCGATCCTGCACCGGTTGACAGGCAACGGGTGACCGGCTGTTGGCTACCACCTGAACCCAGGCTAGGGTAAACTCGGCCTGGGCTGCGGGCGTGGTGTCTTCCAAGGATTGACCTAGAGCTATCAGGTATTGACGGCGTTGATCCACCGCTGAGAGTTGAGCCACAAGCTGGGCTAAAAACTCCTCAACCCTGGCTTTGGTCATAAACAGTTGAAGTATCATCGATTCTGCCTCAGCAGACAGATTGGCGTCCAGTCGTCCGGTAACCAACACCGATAGCCCTGGCCCTATCAGACACCAGAAGCGGCTGTAGTCAGAATCAGCCAGCGGATACTCAGCTTCGGTAAAAAGCGTTAGTCCAGCACGCTGGCCATAGCTTTCTAAAAATGGCCCTAGCTGATCTAGAACCACTCCGGTAAAAGGCTGTTCCGCACCGCTTGTTAACAATTTAGGCATGCTCGCATTCTAAGGCTAAACTCGCCCATTTCAGGTTGGTTTTGTACCATTCCAGGCCCGATACATCGCGCTTTTCTGCCAGATAAAACGCCATATCCGAGTAGGAAAGGAACTGAATTAAAGACGTCATTGTTAAAAAACAATTAGATAACCATCCTAGTAGATACTGGCCTTGGCCAAAACAATGCGGCTCCACATCCTATCGAAAAAAACCATCCAGTATCTGAGCATAGAATTAGCCCGTCCAGGGATAGGGCTATTCTAGTTGTAGTCGGATGGTCATCTCTTATAGTAACTTTGGCAGCAACCTCTGCCCGGCTTACGCTAGAGTTCCTTCAGATTTTGGAATTGCTTTAGATTTCATTTATGCATCGCTTAGCTGCAACCCCCGGTGGCTGGACGCCTGACACCGAGGGCGTTATTTTCATCGACCAGTCGCCTGCCACGCTGGTGTTTCTGACCGCCGCCGATACCGAAATCCAAACCCTAGCCCAGGCCCAGAAGCGCTTGCCAACAGGGTTTCCCCCCATGCGCGTGGCGAGTCTGCTCCAGCTTCAGCAGCAATTGGCCATTGATACCTATGCTGAGGCCGTACTCAGCCAGGCTCAGGTCATCATCCTGCGACTGCTGGGTGGTCGAGCCTACTGGCCCTACGGCCTGGAGGTTGTGCGCGACGTGGTGGCTGAAACGAAGGCCCAACTCATTGTGCTGCCCGGCGACGATCGCCCCGCCCCCCACCTGCTCAGCCATTCCACCGTCCCCCTCACGGTGGCTAACCAACTCTGGCGCTACCTCAATGAAGGTGGTGCCGAAAACCTGGCCCACGGGCTCATGGGGGTATGCGATCGCCTGCTGCGAACCGCCTACCAGCCGCCGCCACCCAAAACCATCGCCAAAGTCGGGCTGTACGAATTCAAAATTCCTAACCCACCCCTACCCCGCCCAGGAGGGGAGACCTCGCCCGAATCGAAAATCCAAAATCCAAAATCCAAAATCCAAAATCCCCCCTCCGTCGGCATTCTTTTCTACCGCGCCCACTACCTGTCCGGCAACACCGCCCCTATCGATAGTCTCTGTGCTGCTCTGGCTCAGCGTGGTCTGGTGCCGCGCCCGGTCTTTGTTTCTTCTCTGCAAGATCCAGAGGTGCAGGCAGATCTGCTGCCGCTGCTGAGGCCCAGCGAGGCCGACGGCATTGATGTCTTACTCAACACCACCAGCTTTTCCGTTGCCAAGTTGGATGGTGGCACGCCAGATCTGGCTCTCTGGGAGGCGCTGGATGTGCCAGTGCTGCAAGTGATTCTCAGCGGCGGCACTAAGGCTGCCTGGGCGCAGAACAGTCTGGGCCTGTCTCCCCGCGACCTGGCCATGAATGTAGCGCTGCCTGAGGTAGACGGACGGATTATTACCCGTGCTGTGTCCTTCAAAACGGCTAGCCAGCGCAACGAAGCGTTGCAAACCGATGTAGTGACCTATGAGCCAGTCAGTGATCGGGTTGACTTTGTCGCAGATTTAGCGGCCCGGTGGGTGCAACTCCGCCGCACACCGGTTGCCGAGCGCCGGGTGGCGTTAATTTTGGCCAACTATCCCAACCGCGATGGCCGTCTAGCCAATGGCGTGGGGCTAGATACACCGCAAAGCGCCGTGGACATCCTGCAGGCGCTGAAAGCGGCTGGGTACAGGGTGGACAACATGCCAGCCTCCGGCGATGCGCTAATTCACCAACTCACCGCAGGCGTTACCAACGACCCCGAAGGCCAAGAGCTGCGCCCCATATACCAATCCCTCTGCCGGGCTGATTATCAGCATTACTTCGACCAGCAACCAGACCCCGTCCGCCAGGGCATAACAGCGCGGTGGGGAACCCCCAACCCGGAGCCAAACGCCCAGGGCTACCCTGTCCCTGGCCTGCAACTGGGCCATATCTTCATCGGCATTCAGCCCAGCCGGGGCTATGATTTGGATCCTTCACTCAACTATCACTCCCCCGACCTGGAACCCACCCACGAGTACCTGGCCTTTTATGCCTGGCTACGCGACAAGTTTGGGGCGCAAGCCATGATCCATCTGGGTAAACACGGCAACCTGGAATGGCTGCCGGGCAAAGGGGTTAGCCTCTCCCAAAATTGCTACCCCGAAGCCGCCCTTGGCTCCATGCCCCACCTCTATCCCTTCATCGTCAACGATCCGGGGGAAGGCTCCCAGGCCAAGCGTCGCGCCCAGGCGGTTATCCTCGACCACCTGACGCCGCCGCTAACCCGCGCCGAACTCTACGGCCCGCTCCAGCAGCTAGAAGGATTAGTGGATGAATACTACGAGGCCCAGGGACTGGATCCGACCCGGCTAGCGGCAATTGGAGATCGCATCCTTCACCTCCTCCAAACCACCCATCTGGCGGAGGAACTGGGCACTGCTGTAGCCTCCCCACCCCTGACTGCTCTGCTGCCCACCCTGGATACCTACCTCTGCGAGCTAAAAGAAGCCCAAATTCGCGATGGCCTCCACATCTTTGGCCGCTGCCCCACAGGCCGACAACTGCGAGATTTGGTCGTAGCCATTGCCCGACACCCCGGCCCCAACCGCCAGGGCCTCACCCGCGCCCTGGCCGCCGCCTGGCATTTAGACCTGGATCCTCTCACTGCCGACCCCAGCGACCCCATGCCCGACCCCTATCGCAATGCGGCGGATGCCATAGCCGCGCTGGAAGATGCTGCCGCCCATTTGGTTGAAGAACTCCTGGCTGATTTTCTGAAACCTGACCTAACAGGAAAATTCAACATTCAACATTCAAACCCACCCCTACCCCTGCCAGGAGGGGAATTCAAACTTCAAAACTCAAACCCACCCCTGCCCCTGCCAGGAGGGGAATCCAAAGTCCAACATCCCGAAGATGCTCTAATCCCAGAACTCCTCTGGCTCCAAAACGCCCTCCTCCCCGCCCTTGCTCAAACTACGGACGAAATCCGCTATTTGCTGAAAGGGCTCGATGGCCGCTACATCCCCAGTGGCCCTGCCGGTGCTCCCACCCGCAACCGGCCTGATGTGTTGCCGACCGGGCGAAATTTCTTTTCGGTGGATATTCGCGCTATCCCCACCGAAAGCGCCTGGGATGTGGGGCGGCGGGCCGCCGAGGAGCTGATTGAAGCCTACACTCAGGACCACGGCGAGTATCCCCAAACCCTGGGGCTGTCGGTCTGGGGCACTTCCACCATGCGCACGGGCGGCGACGACTTGGCCGAGGCTCTGGCGTTGATGGGGGTGCGCCCGGTGTGGGATGGTCCTTCGCGGCGGGTGGTGGATTTTGAAATTCTGCCGTTGAGGGCGCTGGGGCGACCCAGGGTGGATGTGACGCTGCGGATCTCAGGCTTTTTTCGGGATGCTTTTCCCAACTTAATTGACCTGTTTGACCAGGCCGTGACCGCCGTGGCCGAGCTGGAGGAACCGCCAGAGCAGAATCCCTTGGCGGCCAGGGTGAGGCAGGAAAGTGAGGAGTGGCAACGGCAGGGGTTGACGCCGGAGCAGGCCCAGGCGCGATCGCGCTACCGCATTTTTGGCTCCA
>CAYUBC010000351.1:0-4808 GCA_964442885.1 uncultured bacterium
TCATCTCGATAGCATCATCTGATTTTCCTCTGTCCCGTACACTAATGCACTACCGGCATCAGGTTGGCCAGTATATCTGGACTAATCTGCCAGACTGATGCAACCCTGGCACAGAGCTGATTAAGTTCTAATAAATCATGGATGCGTGGAATTGCCACACCATTGAAGGCGAGAAAACCCTTCAAGTATTTCTCGGCAGACTGCTGGGCATGATAGCAAGCGGTATCGTAAGGCCCTGCTGATGCCAAAACAAGTTCTGCCGTGTTCAGATCACTCTCCGCTTTACGCAACCAGCCTGCGGCTAAATCACGCTGGTTTTTCATAGAGTATCTTTCCTTCTCGTAGGGCAGTGGTTACGAAAGCATTGGGTACTGCCGACCAGTCTTGGATTTCAGCGGGAGTCCAGACCGTTATATCTTTAGCCGGGAAAACCCCTGCCAAAGCCTTGTAGTATTGAGGAGACCGCTGGTGACGAGGTAGATCAGATTCTTCCACAACTAGAAGATCCAAATCACTGGTGGCATGGCTATCTCCCCGAGCGTGAGAGCCGAACAATACCACTTTCAGTGGTTTACCCACCGCCTGAAGACGCTCGACTACATCAGCCAAAAGGGCTTGGTTAACCGATGGATAGCTGAGTTCTGACATTATTTTTACTCCTGTCAGCCTTTTTTAGGGGTGTATGCGCGAAGCAATGCACCCTACGGGAAACTTTTACCCCCGTCAGTTCCCTAACATGGGTTATAGCCCTTTGCCTATTTTACGGGGTGGCGAGTTTAAGGTATTTTTGGTGTTTAATCCAGCCGCCGAGTTCGGTGCCAATTTCGTTCATGAGCCCACCGACGTATTCGTAGCGTTTGGTTTCCATGAGTTCAAAGTCGAGCAGTAAGCGGGTTTGGTGGCGCAGTAGATCGAGACGGAGATTGAGCTTTTGTAGAATGTCGAGTTTGTCGTGGCTGTAGCGGGCTAAAATTAACCCTTCGAGCAGGTCGTAAAGGCCGTTGATGATGCGTTCGCCCAGAGTGAAGCGGTGGTTGCGAGGCAGGCGGTTGAGAATGGGTACATACCATTTAACCAGGTCGTAGGTTTTTTGAATGACAGGTAGATCGAGGGAGGGGGGTTTGGGCATGAGTCGTATTTGATATTGGTGGGTCAGTCTGGTTGAAGATGATGGGCACGGGCGGAGCCCTTTGCCCATCCTACGAGTGGGGTGTGAAAGGTATTTATTTTCGTTGATTACGCTATGGGTAGTAGAGTAAGCCCAATTGGGCGCAACCTCAAATTTTGAAAAAATTTTTAACGCGCTGCGCGCGTAGGAAGAAAGAGAAAAGACAAAGAAGTGTAAAGGGCAAAAGTAACAAAGTGTAAAGAGCTATTAAGTCCAGGGGGAACCACAGACCACTCGAAAACCGATGACATTGTTACGGCCGTGCGGCGCGGAGCGGTTGCGAACGGCGGAACGGCAGTAAACTGGGTTGTAGTACCAGGAACCGCCCCGCACCAGCCGATAGCGATCGTCACCATCCGTAGCCCAGGCGCTGCCATCGGTAGGTGCTCCGTCATAGCTGGGGTGCCAGTGGTCTAAACACCAGTCGTAGACGTTGCCGTGCATATCGGCCAGACCCCAGGGGTTGACGCCAAAGCCCCCTACTTCGGTGGTGGTTTCTCGATAGTCACCCTTGTGGCCGGGGCCATAGGTGTAGTTGCCATTGTAGTTAGCCAGGTCGGTGGAGAGGGTATGGCCCAGGTAGAAGGGGGTTGTAGTACCGGCCCGGCAAGCGTATTCCCATTCGGCCTCGCTGGGGAGGCGGTAGGGTTTGCCGGTGTGCTGGGAGAGGCGATCGCAAAACTCCACAGCGTCGTACCAGGTCACTTGCTCCACTGGGCGATAGTCTCCCTTAAAGTTGGCGGGGTTAGGGTCTAGCGGCCGATTGACCGGGGGCCAGGTGGCCACCACCCGCCACTGGGCCTGGGTGACGGGGGCTTGCCCCATCCAAAAGGCGGGCACTGTGACCCGGTGCTGGGCTTCTACATCCAGCCCTTCGGTTTCTGGAAAGTTGTAAGGGTAGTAGTCACGACCTTCTTCATCGGGGGGCGACCCCATGAGAAAGTCGCCACTGGGGATGGCGACCAGGTCGAGGGTGAGGTCGGTGGTGAGGGGTTCTCGCCACACTGGAATAGGTTTGACCTGGGTAATCACCTCGCTGTCGCGCAGTTCTACCACCAGCATGGGTACCGCTTCACCGCTAGGTGCACCGATTAAACTCAGGGCGCGGGCAGCCCCCTGGCGCAGGGTGAGGGGTTGGTGGGGGTCTTGCAGAAGGGCAAGGAGGGGAGCTTGGCCTGCTTTCATCTGGCCCAGGGCTTCGGCAGCAGCGCGGCGCAGGGTGGGGGCGGCTTCGGGGTTGTGCAGCAAAGCCAGGAGAGCAGCTTCACCGATGGCCAGTTGGCCCAGGGTTTGGGCGGCCGCCTGGCGAGCAACTAGGGGTTGGTTAGGGTTTTCGAGCATGCCCACCAGGTTGGGTTGGGCTACCCTGGCAGTGGCTCCACTGCGGCCCAATTTGGCTAGGGCATCCAGGCGGTCTTGCAGGTCGTAGGCCGAGAGGTCGAAGATGAGCCGACGAATGCGGCGTTTTTCTTCGGCACGGCGCAACTCGTCGGGGTCGATGTTGGCTTTGCGGGCCAGTTGGTCGGGTAGCTCGGCAGGGACGCCCTCTTCGTGGGCATTGTCAAGGCAGCAGTCGCGCAGGGCCAGCAAAAAGCCCCGCATAATTTCTGGGGTTTCGTTCTCTTTCTCCAGAATTTGATCGAGGGTTTTGAAAAATCCATCCCAGGCAAATTTTGGGTCAGCTTGCTGGCCGTGGTGCTCGACCAGATGGGCAGCGGCCAGGTATTCGGCCAAGGGGTCGAGAATGATGCGGGTTTTGTCTCCCGGTTCGGGAGTTTGGAGAAATTGCAGCCGCTTTTCTAAGTAGTCGAGGCGGGCTTTGGCAGGGGTGTTGTTATCAAGGGCGGTGAGGGTGGCGAGGGCGGTGTCGATTTTGATGGCGTTGGGCCGATAGGTTTGCTTCAGGCATTGCCAGGCAAGGGCTTTGGCATCTCGCTGTACCGCCAGGTCGTCTTGTCTATTCTTAGGCTCGATGGTGCGGTTGAGCTGGTTGAGATAGCTGAGCATGAGCTTGGGCACTGAATCGGGCAAAATGCCGCCTGCCCCCTGGCGCTCTTGAATCATGTGGTCAATATAGAGGCGGGCCAGCAGCACAGTGATGGGGCGCTCTCCGGCCATGCGGCGGAGGCGATCGCAACCGCTGGCGTATTCGTCGTCTTCAAACAGGGCTTGTTTGTCCTGGGCCTCCAGGTAAGCCAGCATAAAAGGCCAGAGGCGGTTGGCTTCAATTTGCAGAGGCTTGAGGACGGTTTTGGGCACCCCGCCCAGGGGTTCCTCTAAGCGGGAAGTAACCATCAGAGCTTTGGCGGGAAAGTCAGCCAGGTTGGGCGTAGTCACGGCACGGGTCGCTTCGCCCATTTCTGAGAGGTGATCGACAATTACCAAAATCCGCTGCCGTTGCAGAAGCTTTTCAAGGAGTTCTGGATTAATCGGGTCAGCTTGGTTGGTGAGGGCGCTGAGTTAGCCCCGAATGGCATCCTGGAGGGTGGTTTGTCCTTCTAAATCATTCTCAATCAGCACGGGCAGCATACGGTGGCGGCTAAGCTGCTTGGCCAACCCCCACTGGGCAATCTGGCAAGCGAGGCTGGTTTTGCCTGCTCCGCCTTCGCCAGCAATCAGCAGCACCGCTGGTTTCTTTTGAAAGGTGGGAGCCAGGTGTTGCCCGGTGAGGTCGCTGATGGGTGTTTTATCCAGACGCACCGGCAGGCCAATGTGAATGCTGCGGTTGTCTACGGTCGTGAGTTTGAGGAATTCGGCCTGGGCAGTTGGCCAGTGTTGGTTGACCCAGGCATCGAGGATGCGATCGCGATACTTGAGGGGGCGTACCAAGGCGAGAGGAATTTTCCACTGAGTCCAGGGCAGGGCAATATCGGTGGAGGGCAGCTTTAACAGCCAGCAGGGTTTGAACCACAGTACTCCTAAGTAACTGGCTATCGCCATCCCGCTGACAATCAAAGCAACCTGGTGCTTTTCTAAAAGCTGATCAGCGCGATCTACCCAGGTAGATGAAGGGGCTGGTTCCGAGGATTGTGGGGCTGTCTGGGCTAGAGCAAGTGGTGCACAGACGCCTGCTACTATCCCGGCAGCGGTAATGGCTGCAAAAGTAGATTTCAGGTAAGCAGGGGACATGCAGGAGGAAATGGCTGGATTTCCTCAAATCTTACGTTGAGGTGCTGGCTCTGTCAGGTTAAATTTGTCCAAGCTGAAATCAGCGCTATGCAGGATTAAAGTGTGCTGGCTACCGCCTTCTGTGACGTTGCACGAGCTGCCTTCTTATTTCTGTCTCTCGGTATTAGACGCTAGCGCTTATTGGAGTTGAACGGTAGACCGAGGGTTTTGTGGGTGTGCCAGGCTGAAGGTGGGCATTGCCCACCCTGCGGCTCGCCCCCAGCCATCGGCCAGGGCTTAGGTGCCTACCGTCCAGGAATTAATGTAAATTTCCTGTTCTGGGGTCAGGCTATCCACGGCAATGCCCATAGCGGCCAGCTTCAGGCGGGCAATTTCCTTATCGACTGCTGCGGGGATTGAGTGTAGGCCGGGAGCCAGGGAGCCCTGATTTTTCACCAGGTATTCGCAGGCTAGTGCCTGGTTGGCAAAGCTCATGTCCATTACCGCACTGGGGTGGCCTTCGGCGGCGGCT
>CAYUBC010000352.1:0-4807 GCA_964442885.1 uncultured bacterium
TGGGGAGCCCAGGGGCGGTGGATGACGCCATCCGCCAACTGGTCGCGCGGGGCTATTGCGATCGCATCGAGTGGTCAATCCCGGTGCCAGTGCAACCCAACACCCCCAGCTTCGACGAGTTCCTGCGAGCCGTCGAGGAAACTGGCCGCACTGGCGGCTACATCAGCCTGATGACGCGCCGCCGGGGGGTGAGTAGTTAGCGTTGAACCCATTGCAGCCCTGGTAAGAGGGGGTAGACCCCAAATATTAGGGTTGCATACTTCACGGGCAGGGTGGGTTGTGATGTTAACTCAGCTCACCTTGCTGATTGGCACGAGGGAAAATACCTCCGGCAGTAACCCAAAACCTAAAACTGGCACTACTCACGCTCTCCACTGACGGTAATCACAAGGCTGGATTTGTCGGGCTCTAAGCTGAGCTGAATTTGTCGTGGCCCATAGTCTGAGGTGATGGGCTGACCGGGCTTATCGCGTAGGCGCTGCAAACTGCTAGACAGCCAGCGAGTGCGCACTGTCCAGTCGGGTGCGACCACGGCTAAAAATTGGTTCGCGTAAACCATCTGGGCCATTGAGGGAGGCGCGTCTTTGCCTTTGACGACCAGCCGCACCTCCGAGAGATCGTCCGCCGGGCCACTAAACTGCACCGTCGCCATGCCATCGGCAGATTTACCAACCCGCCCCTGGGGGCCAGTAAAGCTGTAAGCCAGCGGTGTGTTTTCCAGTGCCGACTGCATCATGGTCTGCGACAGCTGTGGGTCGGCAGTTTGGGGCTCGGCAGGGGCCGTCGCCCGCCGCTCTTCCGCTTTCCCAAAATTCTTTAGGTATTCCTGACGTTTGGCCTGGGCCTGGGCTGCCTGGGGAGAGTCTTGCGGAATCTGTTCTAGCTCCGCCACCGCCTGGAGCCAGAGGTCACCCACGCGCTTCCAGTCGGCCTGGGTTTGGGCAGACTGAGCGGCAGTAGCGGCGGCCCAACCATCCTCCATGACTCGGCCGCAGGGGTCGGTAGCGGTAGGCTTAACCAACTCGGCGGTGTCTGAAGCCGTGATGGCCTCTGACGAGGTTGGCCGCTCGTCCAGGCCAGGAGACTGCTGCAAGTAAGACAGGGCAATAACACCCATTACTATTAGCCCTACACCGCCAATGCTCAGAGCCAGGGGAGATTTCACTGCGCTATGCACCATAAACCCTCAGCACTCTAAAGGTAGATAATTCTGTTTTCATCGGGTGCTAAAGCCCAACCGGAAAGTTTTAGCTGGCTTAAGGCGCTGTCAACATCTGGCGTTAAGCGTCCTTATAAATTACGACTAAATTACGACATATCGGCTTTCAACGTTCCGTTCCCTAGCCATGTATGGGCTTTGTGTTGCAGATGGCGGGCGCTTTCCGCTGGCGATAGGCCGGTGATATCCACATGAGACACAACCTGGTGGCGGCGCTCCAGGTCGTAACGGTAGGTGCGGTCGTAATAGTCCAGAATGATGGCGCAGGCGTCCCGCAGGTTGCCCGCCTGAATAAACTCCACCGCCGCCTGGGTGCGCTGGCCGCCCAGGCGTTTGCGGATGCGCTGGGTGGCTTTAATCAGATCTTCTGGGTCGGCTTCACCGTAGAGGGCCACTAGCAAATCCAGCCGTTCGTCCACAGAACGGGCTACCTCCAGGGTGGGGGCCGCTGCCATTTGCAAAAAGAGTTCGTCGGGAATGCGGCAGGTACCCACCCGGCGACTCTCGGCCTCTAGCCAAATCGGGCGATCGCCCCCAAACCTGGCCCACTCAGCCGCCAGGAGATTTTCGTAGTGCTCGGTAGAGGGCTGGGGGGGTAGCATCAGCGCCCCAAAGCTGCTACCTCGGTGATTAGCCAGCGCTTCCAGGTCAATCACGGGTTCCCCCAGGGCGGCTAACTCGTGGAGAATTTGGGTTTTGGCGGTGCCCGTCATGCCGCCCAACACAACGATGGGTTTGGGCGTAGCCAGCACCTGGCGCACCCAGCCACGATAGGCTTTGTAGCCGCCGTTCAGGGTGTGGACGGCAAACCCGGCCATCTCCAGAATCCACCCCATGCCGCCGCTGCGCATACCGCCCCGCCAGCAGTGCACCCGCAGGTGACGAGCGGGGGCCAGTTCCCTCGCCGCACGAATAAAGTGGGCGCACTTTGGGCCAGCCAGTTCAAACCCCAGTTCTACGGCGGCATCGCGTCCTACCTGTTTGTAGCAGGTGCCGACCTGGGCGCGTTCGGCATCGGTAAACAGGGGAAAACTCACCGCCGCTGGGATGTGGCCGTGACCGTACTCCCCAGGGCTGCGCACGTCCAGAATTGGCCCAGGGTAGTGTAAGAACTCATCTATCGACAGCGGCGTTGGCATGGGGCAGGCAGATCACCAGGCTTTGATTGTAATCGGCGCGGCGGCCTGGGCTGTGGGAGTTACTGTACCAATCTGCACAGCGGCAGTATAGCCCCGCTGGCGCAGGCTGGCCAGGCAGTCCTTAGCCCTAGCGGCGGGCACAGTGGCCAACAGCCCTCCGGCGGTTTGGGGGTCAAACAATAGGGGATAGTCGGGATGGTGGCGATGGGCGATGGAATTGGAGATGCCCCCCGCCGCCCGCACATTTTGCCCGTACAGGGAGCTGAGAATACCCTGGGCCAGGGTCTCGCGTGCCCCAGGGAGCACCGGCAAATCCCGCAAATTCAGCTCTACACTAACCTGGGAAGCCCGCAGCATTTCCAGCAAATGCCCAACTAAGCCAAAGCCGGTAACATCTGTGCAGGCGGTGACCTGGTGCGCGCGAAACACGTCGGCAGCGGGGCCGTTAGAGACTAGCATGGTGGCGATCGCCGCCTCAATCCACCGTCCCTTGGCTTTTTTCTGCATATCCGCCGCAAATAGGGTGCCGGTGCCCAGGGCCTGGGTGAGAATTAGCGCGTCGCCCACCTGCATACCCCCTTTGCGCCATAGTTGGTCGGCCTGAGCCACCCCATTGCAGGCAAAGCCCAGAGCCAACTGCGGCCCTTCCAGGCTGTGCCCACCCACCAGGGGCGTGCCGGTGGGGATTAAGCCTTTATAAATGCCAGCAAGCAGGTGATAAAGCATTTCCCCCTGTTTGGCGGGGGTGGCGTAGGGCAACTGCACCAGGGCCAACACGCTGTGAGGGGTAGCGCCCATAGCATAGAGGTCGCTGAAGCCATGCTTGAGGGCAATTTGGGCAAATATAAAGGGATCGTCCACCAGGGCCGGGAAGAAATCTACCGTGTGCACCATCACCTGACCCGGCGGTACCGCCAGCACCGCCGCATCATCGGGGGAGTCCAACCCTACCAGCACATGCTCGTGGGTCAGGGGAGCGGGGAAATCTTGCTGCACCCGTTGCAGAGCCTCGGTCAGGGCGGTGCTGCTGATTTTCGAGCCGCAGCCAGCACAGGGAACAGGCAGCGGGGCGACAGGCTGAGACGAGGCCGTGGGCCGGGAAGCCGGGCCGTGAGCCATGGCCGGGAAGTCTCTGAAAAGGGCCATGAATTTCTGGTCGATGTGGTCTTTCCAGCGGCGGCAGAGGGTGGATTCAAAGGCGAAGGGGCCACGGGCGGCAATGGTTTTGCCGTAGCCCACGTCAATTAGATTAAGGAAGTCGCGCTGGGGGCGAAAGGGCTGGAGGGGCTGGCCTTGCAACCAGCGCCGCAAATTTTTGTACAAAGGTTTGCCCTGGCGCACGGCAAAAACACCCGCCTTGGGACGAGGATGGTTAACCATCGTGGCCACATCCCCAGCGGCGAAGATGTTGGGATGGGACAGGGTTTGCAGGGTATCCTGCACCAGAATGAAGCCCTGCTCGTTTAAGGACAGACCAGAGCCCTGGAGCCAGCCTGGGGCGGCGGCATTGGTGACCCAAAAGACTTGATCGCACTCCACCTGACGTCCCGATTCGGCCTGAATCACCCGCTGCCCGGTGGAGTTATCGACGGTTAAGGCCCGCACGGTTTCGTTGAGATGCACCTGAATGCCCCGCCCCTGGCAAATTTGCAGCAGTCGTCGCCGCGTCCAGCGGTTGCGGCCCTGGCCCAGCTCTGAGCCGCGATGGAAGAGGTGAAAGGTCACCCGCTGAGCAGGCTGGTGGAGGTCTTGCAGCAGGCCAGCCATCCGCTCTTGCAGGCTTAAGGTCAGCTCTACCCCGCCCACACCGCCACCCACAACCCCCAGGGTTCTGGGAATACCAGGATTGGCCCTGACGGTTTCCAACAACTGGTGCCACTGCTGGAGCAACACCGACACGGGCTTGGCCGGAATAGCATACTCGGCGGCACCGGGAGCTGCGATCGTCGCTGGCGTAATGCCTGTATCAATAGACAGCACATCAAAGGCCACTGGCGGATGATGGGCACACAGCACCCGCTGGTTGGTTAAATCCAACCCTATGGCGCGATCCATCAGTAACCGGCACCCGGCAAAGCGAGTCAGGGGGCGCAGGTCAATGTGGGCCTCATCAAACCCGTAGCGCCCGGCTACATGGGAGGGCAACATGCCGGAATAGGGGGTATCCACCAGGTCAGTAATCAGAGTTAACTGTACTCCGGCCAACCGCGCCATACCAAGCTGGCGAAGCACCAGGGCATGGGTATGACCACCCCCCACCAGCACAACATCGGTAGAAATTGGAACAGTAATTGGCATCATGGCGGTTTTACGTCAGGCGAGTGGGTGGTGCCTCTGCACTAGGGGCTGTCATCAGTTAGCCGCCGATGGCTCAAAAATCAACGGTCACAGCCCCTAGCCTGGTTATTGGGGCGGGCGTGGCAGCGCTGATAACAAAAGGCTTCTGGTC
>CAYUBC010000353.1:0-4780 GCA_964442885.1 uncultured bacterium
GGGTGCGCAGGGCAATATCCCAGTGGAACCAGTCGCCCAACCAGGGTTGAATGGGGGCACGTACTACAGTGACTACAAAAATGGTGGCCAACAAAAGCGCTAGGGCCAGCCCTGGCCCCGCCGGTAGGCCAACTAGCCCGCTCACCCCGTTGACAATAGCCTGGCTGACGGGATCAATCGGCTGCTCTGACAAAACGTTGAGAATTTGACCAATGGAGTAGGGCACCGCCAGATCCACAATCTGAAACAGACTGCTGGCGGTGATGCTAAAAATAGCCGCCCGGCGATAGCGGCTGTAGTATCGGACGACATTGCGAAAGGTAGCCATGAAATAACGCCCGCTGGAGAGTGTCTTGTATTACGTATACTACAACATGGACACAGGATTTGCGGAGGGGTGTGGAGATTGAACGTTAGTTAAAGGAATCGGTTACGCTCTACGGATGAGGATGTGAGGAGGCACAGCGAGTGAAGATAGCACTGCTGATTTTGGGGCTGGGCGTGATGGCCATTGCGGTAGTAGAACTCATTCTGCGGGCCCGGTATGGCCTGGGCAACCCGCCCCTGTACGTGGCAGATGCGCGCACAGGCTACCGACTGGCCCCTAACCAAACCCTGCGGCGGCGGGGCAACCGCATTGAGATTAATGAGTATTCGATGCGGGGGCCAGCGATCGCCCCCCAGCGCCCTATTACTACCCTGCGAGTGCTGATGGTGGGCGATTCCATCGTCAACGGTGGCTGGTGGACCGACCAGTCAAACCTGCTCTCTATCAAGCTGCAAAACGCCTTGCTCGCCATGACCCCTGGCGATTTTCAGCAGGTGGAGGTGCTGAATGCATCGGCGAACTCCTGGGGGCCACGCAATGAGCTGGGCTATGTGCTACGGTTTGGCACCTTTGAGGCGCAGGTAGTGCTGCTGGTGCTCAATACCGATGATTTGTTTGCTGTAGCTCCCAATGCCTATGAACTGGGCCGCCACCCGGCCTACCCCACCCGCCGCCCACCCCTGGCCCTGTGGGAAGCCGCCGCTAGACGCCGACCCTATAAACCCAGCCCAGAGTTGGAGGCGCTTCACCAGCAGCCGGGCGACCGGGTGGGGGTAAACCTGGAAGCCCTTCGCCAGCTTGACCAAGCTGTGCGAGCCGCCGATGGCCGCCTACTGGTGGCCATGACGCCCCTGCGCCGAGAACTTGAGCCCGATGGCCCCCGCGATTATGAATGGGTGGCCCGGCGACGGTTAAAGGAGTTTGCCGCTGCCCAGGGCATCCCCTATCTGGATTTTTTGCCGCTGTTTCAGAAGAGCGACTTTGAAGCGCTTTATTTTGATCACATCCATCTGGGTAGCCAGGGCAATGAGGTAGTGGGCCAGACCCTGGCTAATTTTGTAGCCGAAACCTGGAGCAACCACGAAGCGACTAATTTGCCGGGCAATGAACCGCTGCCCGACCTTTGGTAAGGGTGAAAGAGGTATAGGGATTAGGCCAACAGGTCAGCCGATACTAGCCTCTGAGAGGCTAGTATCGGTTAGTAGGGCCAACAATTCGGCTCTGCACAAACCTGCCAATTACCTTTGGCAGAAGGGGTACAACATGGTTCAGGCCAAACTGCAATTTGCAACCTTTGAAGACTACTTGCTCTACGACGGGCTAGATAGCTGTTATGAACTGGTCGATGGAGCGTTAATTGAATTGCCGCCAGAATCGGAATGGAATTTGTCTCTCGCCAACTACCTTTACTTTCTCCTGGTTACTCGAAATTTCCCGGCCAGATTAATCCATCCGGGCAAGTGTGAAATTCAGGTGCCTGTCCTACGCGCTAGCGACCCGGCAAACCGCTTTCCCGATCTGGTGCTTCTGCGGGAAGAGCACATTCCCCTGACGCAACGACGCCTGACCATTACCCTGGATATGCCGCCGCCTCAGTTAGTTGTAGAAGTCGTCAGCCCTGGGCCAGCTAACCACGACCGCGACTACAACCGCAAGCGTAGTCAGTACGCCGCTCGTGGCATTCCTGAGTACTGGATCATTGCCCCAGAAGACCAAACGGTTCTGGTTTTGACCTTAAAAGAGGCTACCTATGAGGAGGGGGGGCTTTTCCGGGGCAGTCAGCCAATCGCTTCGCCGTCATTTCCCCAGTTGGTGCTCACCCCAGACCAAATTTTTGGCCTGGGTGAGGACTGAGCTAACGGTCTGATAAGAGTCGTATCAACCCTGGCCGATCGCTCCCCATTCGCTACATTGGGTAAAGTTTGCTGCCAATCCTGCTATGCCTAAGGCCACCCGCCGCTCTAAAAAATCTGCTCAGTCTGCCCCACAGCCTCCTCAGGGGGCAGAGCAGGGGTCTACCACCACAGCGGTGGCTGAGCCCAAACTGGCTCGTCGCCAGGAGCGAGCCCAGGCCCGTCAGGCTAAAAAGGCCAGACAGTCGTTGCTCCAGTATGGGGCGGTGGCGGTGCTGGTGGGTGGCCTGGTGGGGGTGCTGCTCTCCCTGGTGCTTGGGCCTAAACTTGGCCTGGCGGCGGGGGCGGGGGTGTTGTGTCTGGCCCTGTCTTTCAAGTATCCTCGGCAGGCTATTTACGCCTTTATTTTTTACATTCCCTTTAGCGGCACGGTGGTCTATGCCCTGGGGGGTAGCGGCATTTTGCAGTTGGCCAAGGATGCGTTTTTCTTCCCGGCGTTGCTGAGGGTGGCGATGTTCTGTCGCAAAAGGCGGCAACCGTTGATTATTCCACCCGCCCTTAAGACACCGTTGATAGTATTGGTGGCGCTCTCCAGCCTCACCCTGCTGGTGGTGAACGGCAGCCAACAGTTAGCCGCCGAGGGGGGAGAAATTCCCATCCTAATTGGGGTGCTGGGCTTGAAGGTGTTGCTCGGCTACGTGCTGCTGATTCCCTGCATCTACTACCTGCTGCGCGATCGCGAAGATGTCTACCGGCTGCTCCGTACCCAGGTTGTGGTGATTTTGATCTGCTGTGGGCTGGGCTTCATTCAGTTTTTTATGCTGAGAACCGGCATTTGCCAGGGCACCGTAGGGGAAGGGGCAGACCTGTTTAAAGCCAGCCTGGAGGCCCGCTGTTTCGTTGGCGGGTCGCTGCTCTACAGCCCAGAACAGGGGCAGATTCGTCTCCCCGGTACCTTTAATGCTCCCTGGCAGTGGGGCTGGTTTCTCATTTCCAGCGGGTTCTTTGCCTTTGGCACGGCCTTTAGCGATCGCTCGGTAATCTGGCGCGGAGTTGGGCTAGTAACACTGGCGGCGGTGGGGGTGATGACCGTAGTTTCGGGGCAGCGCATTGCCCTGGCCCTGGTGCCCGCTACCATTCTCAGCCTGCTCATCCTGACCGGGCAAATTGCCAACCTGAAGCGATTTTTGCCCATTGGTCTGGGCCTGGCTCTGATTCTGGGCGTCTTTATGAGCCAGAACCCTGCCGTGGTCAACGATCGCTGGGCCAGCTTTCAGGCCCGCTGGGCGGCGGCTCCACCCCATGAGTTTATTGTTCAACAGTTTCAGTGGGCGCTACAGCAGCAAGAAGGGATTCTGGGCCGGGGAGTAGGCCGGGCTACCAATGCCGCCCGCATTTTTGGCCAAACCGAACTGGTGGAGACCTACCACCCCAAGCTGCTCTACGAAATTGGCCCCCTGGGACTGCTGGCCACTCTGGCCCTCTACCTGACGCTGACGGTTGCCACCTTCAAAGCCTACCGCTCCATCCAAGACCCAGACCTGAAGGGCTACGGGGCCTCGATGTGGGTGTTTGTACTGTTCATCAGCCTCTTTCCTTATTACTACCCGCTGGATGTGGAGCCGGTTAACGTGTATTACTGGTTAGCGGCGGGCATTGTGCTTAAGCTGCCTGAAATTGACCAGCGCGAACGCCTGCAACAACACCTCGATGCGGCCAACCCAGACCGCCCCCTCACCAAACGCCAGCAAAAACAGCTTAAACAGCAGCAAAAAACCGTGGTTTTTGAGTAATTTCCGCCTATGGATACCATCCACCTCAGCGGCATTCGCGCCTACGGTTACACCGGCGCTCTGCCCGAAGAAAACGTCCTGGGTCAGTGGTTTGAGGCCACTGTTATCCTCTCCCTAGACCTAACCCAGGCTAGCCAGAGCGATCGCCTGGCCGATACCCACGACTATCGCACCGTCATCACCCATACCCAGGACATAATTCGCCAGCAAAAATTTACCCTAATTGAGCGCCTGGCTGGGGCCATTGCCGAGGCCGCTCTCGCTTCAGATTCCCGCCTGCAACAGGTCACCGTGCGGCTCACTAAGCTAACGCCGCCAATCCCCGATTTTAGTGGCCAGGTAGCGGTAGAAATTAGCCGCGATAGACCCCGGTAGGGCCGGGGGAGTTACCCATCTCAAGCCTGATTGGGTCTTGCCCCTCTGCCCATGGGTTTATGGATAGACCAGCATTGGCCGGATTAGTTTGCTCAGGCAACCCGGTTCCGATGCCGCGTTTAGAATGCCGTGCTCACAGGATCGCGCTCAGAGGATCGCGCCCACAAGGTCGCACTCACAAGGTCGCACTCACAGGATCGCGCTCAGAGGATCGCGCTCAGAGGATCGCGCCCACAGGATCGCGCTTAAACCGTAACGGCGTAATCAATTAGCTGCAAGAGGCGATGGCGCAGGGTTTCCAGGCCCAGGCGCTCGGTGGCGGAAATAAACAGGGCGTGGGGATATTCCTCCTGAGCGATCGCCAGATCCTCACTGCTGACTCGGTCGGCCTTGTTAAACACCAGCAGCATTGGCCCCGGCACGATAGGCAT
>CAYUBC010000354.1:0-4733 GCA_964442885.1 uncultured bacterium
CGCCTGCACCACCTGTCCTGGGCCAGTGCGCAAATCTTTCAGCACCAGCACGCGCAGGTTGGGCTTTTGGGCCAGCATTGCCTGCGCGGCGGCGTCACAGCCGGGGGCAACAATGCATTCCAGAAATGTGCCGGTTAGTTGTTGGGCGGTGTCTGCATCAATGGGGCGATTCAGCACCACAATGCCGCCAAAGGCCGAGACGGCGTCGGCCTCGTAGGCCCGCTGGTAGGCGCTGGCCAGGGTGTCGCCCATCGCCACCCCGCAGGGGTTGGTGTGTTTGAGGACTGCTGCCGCTGGCTGGTCAGCGGGGAACTCAGCGATAATGCGCCGGGCCGCTTCCAAATCGACCAGGTTGTTGTAGCTCAGTTCTTTGCCCTGAAGCTGCTCCGCCCCGGCCCAGCCGGTGGGGGTAGCTCCCGTGCGATACCAGGCGGCGCTCTGGTGGGGGTTTTCGCCGTAGCGCAGGGTGGCGTGCTGCTGGCCAATCATGGCCCACTGGTCGGGCATGACATCGGCGGCGGCATCGGCCTGGGTGAGGTAGGTGGCGATCACCTGGTCGTAGGCGGCGGTGTGCCAGAACGCCGCCTGGGCGCAAGCCTGCCGAAAGGCCAGAGACACCGTGCCCTGGTTGGCCCGCATCGCCTCCAGGTAGGGGGTGTACTGGGCCGGTTGGCAGAGAATCGTCAGGTAGGCGTGGTTTTTGGCCGCCGCCCGCACCAGGGTAGGGCCACCGATATCAATTTGCTCGATGGCTTCCGGTAGGGTAACGCCTGCTTTGGCGATGGTTTGCTCAAAGGGGTAGAGGTTGACCACGACCAGATCAAAGGGGCGAATCTGGTTGGCGGCCAAATCCGCCTGATCCTCCGGTAAATCCTGCCGGGCCAGGATGCCCCCGTGGATGCGCGGATGCAGGGTTTTGACCCGGCCACCCAAAATTTCTGGCGACCCCGTGTAGTCAGACACCTTGGTGACGGGGATGCCTGCCTCGGCCAGGGTGCGGGCAGTGCCACCGCTGCTGATCAGGTCAAACTCAAACTCGTCTACCAGCGTTTTAGCCAGATCGACCAGGCCCGTTTTGTCGGATACGCTCAACAGTGCCAACCGCGTCATGGTGATTTTCCCCCGCCCTCTTTACCGGTGGTCTTGCAAGTCATTACTATACCGAAAAAGCCTTAAATTCCCATGCTTATCTCAACTCCTGACTGGGTCAAACACGCGGTTTTTTACCAAATTTTTCCCGATCGCTTCGCCCGCACCCGCCGCCACCTGGATGATCCGGCGATGGCGGTGCCCCTGGAGCCCTGGGAGTCGCCGCCGACCCCCTTTGGCTACAAGGGCGGCGACCTCTGGGGCGTCATGGAGAACCTGGATTACCTGGTGGATTTAGGCATTACCGCCCTCTATTTCACGCCGATTTTTCAGTCGGCTTGCAACCACCGCTACCACACCCACGATTATTACCGGGTCGATCCACTGCTGGGGGGCAATGCGGCCTTTTTTGACCTGCTGGAGGCAGCCCACCAGCGAGATATTAAGGTCGTGCTGGATGGGGTGTTTAACCACTGTAGCCGGGGCTTTTTCTTTTTTAATGACATTCTGGAAAACGGCCCCAACTCCCCCTGGCTGGACTGGTTTAAGGTTGAAGACTGGCCCCTGGCCGCCTACGATGGCGCTCTACCCGCCAATTACCTCAGTTGGGCCAACAACCGCGCCCTGCCAGAGTTCAACCACGACAACCCTGCCGTGCGAGAGTACATCATGCGGGTGGGCGAGTACTGGGTGCGCCAGGGCATTGATGGCTGGCGGCTGGATGTGCCCTACGAAATTGACACCGAGGGCTTTTGGCAGGAGTTTCGAGCCCGCATTAAGGCCATTAACCCCGAGGCCTACATCGTCGGCGAAGTGTGGACAGACGCCCGCCAGTGGCTCGATGGCACCCAGTTTGATGGCGTGATGAACTACCTGTTTACCGGCCCGACGATAGCCTTTGCGGCGGGCGATCGCGTCCGCCTAGACCTGGTTGAACAGCCCCACTACTTTCCCTACCCGGCCCTGGATGCCCCTGGCTATGGGGGCAAAATCCAGCATTTGCTGGCACTCTACCCCTGGGAGCTGCAACTCACCCAGCTGAATTTGCTGTCCAGCCATGATGTAGCGCGGCTCTACTCCGTGGTGGGGGAAGACGAGGCCAGCCTGGTGCTGTCTACCCTGCTGTTGTTCACCTTTCCCGGTGCCCCCAGCCTGTACTATGGCGATGAGGTCGGCCTCCCTGGCGAACTCGACCCCGACTGCCGCCGTACCTTTCCCCCAGAGGCGCACTGGCACCAGGGCATACGTCAAATCCACAAAGACCTGATTGCCCTGCGCCACCGCTACCCGGCCCTACGCACGGGGCGGTACGAGGTGCTGTATGCCGAGCAGCAGGTCTACAGCTTTGCCAGACGCCTCTCGCAAGAGTGCCTGCTGGTGGCCCTCAACACTGGCACCACCACCACCTGGATAGACAACACTACCCTGAGCCTGGAGAGCAGCTCATTACGGCAGGAGTTTGCCTTTGGGGGTGCCGCCTGGGTAGACGATAGACTCCACCTACCGCCCCGCTCGGCCCTGATTGCGAGCCTTGACTGAGGTTCTGGCGCAGTTTGCTAGAAAGCTCTGGTTTAATTAGTCAACTCAGGGAATGAAAATCCGACCAACGCCAAAATAGTTGTCAATATCAATCACAATTTCAAGTAGCCGATCTACACATTGATCCCGATAGGCTTTTTCATCTAGAACCCTATCAGCACTACCAATGGTAAGCACAGGTAGCGAACTAGGATTGTTTTCTTCACGCAGCACTTTTTCCAGTGCATCCTTACCTTTCATCTTTCGATTTGCGGTCAAAAGAATCATCTGATGAGCTTGAGAAAAACGCCAGACAGCTCGATCAGTGCTATCGATCGATAGGCCGACCTCTCGCAAAAAAATGAAACGGATAGGGAGAACCTCAAGCCAACCTTGATTAGCAATATTGCCCATCAAAACCACGGCATGTCTCTCAAGATTGTGATCAACTAAAAATATCATGCCTTTTTAGCATGTCTGGCTTTTTGTTCTTGGAGCTTTGCCCAAAGGCTCTTTTGGCCAGGCTTTTTCGGCATTTCTGCAATGCGAGCAAAGTGTTCTCGGTTGCGTTCATCCCAATAGTGTTGAATTTCCTCTGCCTCTCGCAACACAGTTTGATAGTCTTCCTCAACTTCGGTTGAATGTCTCTCAATGTATGAGATAGCTGTGTTTACTTGTTCTTCCGTAAGATTGAGAACATCACCAATCAACTTTGATGGATACTGAGCCTTGAGGTAATCCATCACGTCATAAAGGGTGATGCGTGTCCCTGAAATTGTCAGGCCCCATTCTGTTCGAACTATAGCTGTTTGTTCATCAGGTATTAAAGCCATATTTAGAACCTCTTGAATGCATGATCATCCTAAGCGTGGCGGCGCTTTAGCACTACGGCGTTAGAGCCAACTACCGGGTTGCGGGCCACCACCCCACCCTCGGGGTCGCGCAGTTTTAGGGTGCCAAAGGCAAGTTCCTGGGCGCGCTCGTAGAGTTCCTGGGCTATCGTGTCCTGCTGAGCCTGAAGCAGACCGTACCAGTTCTCGCCAACGTTAACAATCAGCACGTTCTCTGGCCAGTTGACCTCTACCGAT
This sequence comes from uncultured bacterium, assembly GCA_964442885.1. Taxonomy (GTDB): domain Bacteria; phylum Cyanobacteriota; class Cyanobacteriia; order Phormidesmidales; family Phormidesmidaceae; genus Nodosilinea. Next base: position 3,696 of record CAYUBC010000354.1, read on the forward strand.
TGAATCAGCCCCGTGGCGTAGGCGCGGCTAATCTGGCTGACCTGGGCTTGAATTTCTGCAATGCGAGTTTGCTCTGGCTCCAGGTCTGGGGAAGGAGAGCCCTCCAAGGTTGGTGACAGGGCGGGGGCTGCCACCCCGCCCTCTGGGGGCAGGGCTACCTCTGGCTCTAGCGGGCGAGGTTCAGCAACCTCGCCCGGTGGCGACTCCACAACCACCGCCGACCGGGCTGATTTTTGCCCCAGCGGATTCCACAGGGCTAACAGCAATACCAGCAAACCCAGGAGGATAGCCGTTAGCAACTCATCGGGAAGTTGGCGCTGGAGATTGGCGGGAAGCTGTGCTTTCACCCACCGCAAAAACTTGCGCCAGGCCGTTGCGCCATCGGCCAGCAGCAGTAAAAATTGATCAATCACACCAAGCTCCTTTGGTTGGTAGGGAACCTCTTCCTCCACCCAATCGTCATAGGGGAGTGAACCATAAACGGGTTTTTCCGCTTCCCGTTGCTCGGCATTGGTAGAGCCTGCTCTCCCCATCGCAGAGATAGGCTCTACCTTTCCAGAGTTTTTTGTAGAGTCGCTGCTGGATAAGGCATCTATGGCCGAGTTAGCCACGCCAGGCGGGTCAGACTCATCGAGTTCGCTCCAGTCATCTGGATTGTAGCTATGGTGAGGGGCGCTAGCTGGCGATTCTGGGGAATGCGGTGCTGAGGCCGAACTCGTGGCCCATGTACCCGAGGGCTTGGCGGTGTCTGCGTCCCCCCCGACGGTAGCCGCATTCTGAACAGTCGTCGCATCCGGCACGGACGACTCTGACTCAGGCGTTTCATCCCGTGGCGATGGGATAGCTGGAATTTCTTCGGGAAAATCAGGATCCTTAGGTTTCATCGATCAGCCCGTATGCCCATATCTACCTGTGCTCACCATAAACCAGAATTGTTCCGATGACAGTGCGATGGGCTGCATTGCGGCGGGCGCATCCCGATGCTCAGCCAATGGCCCTGATTTAAGACTGCTGCACCGGTTAAAGAATACTGCACCG
>CAYUBC010000355.1:0-4722 GCA_964442885.1 uncultured bacterium
ACTGATGAGCCAAGCCCTGCGCAAAATCACTGGCAACATCGGCAAAACCGGCACGATTGTAGTATTTTTGAACCAGTTGCGTCAGAAAATTGGCGTCATGTATGGCAACCCCGAAACCACCACGGGCGGCAATGCCCTCAAGTTCTATGCCTCGGTGCGGTTAGACATTCGCCGCATTCAAACCCTCAAGAAAGGTACAGAAGAATACGGCATTCGCGCCAAGGTTAAGGTAGCCAAAAACAAGGTGGCTCCTCCCTTCCGCATTGCTGAGTTTGATATTTTGTTTGGCCAGGGTATTTCGACGATGGGCTGCCTGGTGGATCTGGCCGAGCAAACTGGCGTCATCACCCGCAAAGGAGCCTGGTACAGCTACGAAGGCGACAATATTGGCCAGGGCCGCGACAATACTGTGCTCCGGCTGATTGAAGACGCCGCCTTTGCCGCCAAGGTAGAGGCCCAGGTGCGCGAGAAGCTGGCCATCAACGGCGCTCCCGTAACTGTAGAAGAGGGCGACGAAGACGATCTCGATGCCGGGCTAGAGGATGAGGAGATTTAGCCAGTCCTTTACCTGCCGATGGTCAGGGCGGGCTGGGAACGGTTGTCTGAACCTCTGTTGGTAATGGTTGGGGTAGGTCATGGTAGACACTCCAGAACTTCCCGGCGCTAAGCCCTGCGACCTGTGCGGCATTTCAACCACGGTGAGGTACCGCATCCAGTACACTGCCACAGCGACCTGGGTGCTGGTGTGTCCACCCTGTCAGCAGCAGCAGGCTCATCACAACCCCCACTACCGCTACGGCGGCACCTGGAAAGCCCGCCCCAAACCACGCCGCAGGCCACGGTAAGGGACTCCTGCCTTGAGGCGCAGCATAGTATTACAGCGTGATGGATTTAGGGAGTCCCATAGCGCTGGCGAGCTGCCCAGCCTGCGAACGCCGCGCCAGTCACAAACATCAGCAGGCTGTAGATAGCGGCTGGAATGGCCAGGGTTGGCTGGTTTAGCAGTGTGGGAGCGCTGGCGATCGCCAGGGTGCCATTTTGAATGCCCACCTCTAGCGTGATGGCCGTTACGCTGGGTCGCTCTAGCCGGGTGCTAAGGGCAATACCATAGCCCAGGGCCATAGCCGCCAGGTTGAGGGTCAGGGTCGCCAGCCCGACCTGGGCAAAGAAGCCGACCACGTTGTCTCGCTGCTGAATCAGCAGGCCCGCGATAATCACCCCCAGCAAAAACAGCGACAGCCACTTGACCCAGCCCTCGGCCTGAGCCGCAAACCTGGGTAAGTAGTGGTGCAGCGCCATGCCAATAGCTACCGGAATGATAGTGATGACCGCAATTTGCAGGATGGTGGCCAGGAGCGGCAGTTGCAGGGTGGTGGTTTGCCCCAAAAACGCCTTCGTTGCCAGGTTGATCACCAGGGGAATGGTAAATACCGTAATCACACTGCTGAGAGCTGTCAGCGTGATCGAGAGCGCCACGTTGCCACGGGCTAGGTAGGTCATCAGGTTAGAGGTTGGCCCACCAGGACAGGCGGCTAAAATCATCAGCCCCACCGCCAGTTCCGGGCTCAAGGGCAGCAGCGAGGCCAGAATAAAGCCCAGCAGCGGCAGCATCACCAGTTGTGCCAGCAAGCCCACAAGCACCGCCTTGGGGTAGACCACAACCCGCGTAAAGTCTTCGACCTTGAGGCCCAGCCCCATCCCCAGCATGACGGCAAATAAGGCCAGGGGCAAAAATACCGCCGTTAAAAAGCTTGATTCCATGATTATTTCTATCCCAGGGCAATCCAACTGTAGATAGTACTCTGAATTTGGGGGTTGGCGGTGTATATCGAAACGATGAATATACTCGCCGGATCTTAATAATGGTGTGAGTGGATACCTTCAGACAGCTTTGCCCCTGCTAGCCTATAAAGGGGCTACAAAACCTCCCGATTTATACGGTTTGTTTCCGACATTTCAATTTTGTTTTAGTTAATACATTTAGGTTTATTACGTTCTCTCCAATGGACAGTAAAAAGAATTGCAGGGAACTATAACTGTGTTTGACCTTTTATGGTAGGAACCTGAGACTATGGACATTCCTCAAGCGGTCATTGACGACCTGATTCTCACCCTTCATCACGCTCAGCATTCAGCGATTCGGTTAGGGGGCACTAGCGGCAAAACAGCCAGCGACGTTACCCTTTACACCGAACACCTGCGCCATCGCAACCAACGACAGGCGATCGAAGCAGTCATTGGCCGTGTGATTGAGTTCGCCAGCGAGGACGTGCAGACTCGCCTGGCTTCGGCTTACTCCAAGTCGCCTAACTTGCCTCGCTCAGCCCAATGAGTCTGGCCGGGGAGTAGATATTTCCCAGGCTCAAGAACTGGGATTGAGGCTGAAAGAGGCCGCGGGCCGATAGGCTCTCGGTTCAGCGCAAAATCGGTTTAAGATGCCCCTGTACCGTAGGCGGTTCGCCTAGATGAGGATGGTAGAGGGGTTGAATGGCTTCATTGTCCTGGCGTAGGGATGCAGCACGCTTTTGCAAAGACTATTTGGTGTATTTCCTGCCAGTTACGTTTCTGGTCTACCTGCTTTTAGAAAGCTACCAGATTGACTTTCGTAGCTTTTATCTGGCCGGCAAGTCTGTGCACCTAGGGCTTGATCCCTACCTGAATTATGTGGGTGTGCGGCCAGAATTCTATGGCCCCGTCAACTCAGAAACGGCCCCATTCTCAGGCTTTCGTTATCCACCCCTGGCCGCCCTAGTGTTTGCGCCGCTGGGCTGGTTTCCCTATGCCACCGCCAAAGCGTTGTTCACCCTGATAATGCTTGGCCTGTTGGGGTTACTCAGCTTTCATTTAGTGCGCCGCAGTCGGTTTGCCATTCCAGGGGAAGCGCTGTTGTTTATGACTGTTAGCTTTCCGGTGCTGGCTCTGGTGGAGCGTGGTCAGGTGGATAGCCTGCTGCTGTACCTCACGGCTCTGGCCTATTGGCTCAGCGAAAAGCGCCGCTGGACGTGGCTAGCCTCGTTTTTACTGGCTTTTGCCGGTGTTTTTAAGATTTTCCCCCTGGTCGTGCTGATTTTCTACGGGGTACGTCGGCAGTGGCGGTTTGTAGTCTACACCGGTTTCTGGGTGGTCGGGCTGTTGGCGCTGCCCTACACCTACTTTGGCCGCGCAGTATATGCCAATTTCTTACACCGAACACTACCTGGCTATTTTGGCGAGCTAACCAGCGCCCTACCGATGACGCTGCATGGGCAGGGCATCGTAATGGGCAAAATTGTGCAGTCTGTGGATGCCGACAATTTGCTGGTCACCCACGACTTCGTCAATGGCTTTATGAACCCACTACTCAGCAGCAGCACCGTGGGATCGCTCATCTCCGGCACAATTCTGACCGCGTTACTCTTGACAGCAACTCGGCAGTGTCCGCTGGATTTTCAGTTTTACGCCTTCTTAAACGTCATCAACCTCTATAACCCTGTCGCCTGGATTATGGGTTTAGTTTGGTATATTCTGCTGTTTCTGTACCTCTATCCCCGTGTTACTCGGCTGGGCCAGTTCTTGCTGCTACTGCCTCTGTTTTTACCCCCTTTTCTCAATACCAATGCAGTCTGGGCCTACGTGTTGAGCATTGTCTTTGCCCTGGCCTACCGGATGCCGGGGTGGGGGCGATCGCTCTTTCACCAGTCAGCTTTTCCCTGAACTGCCCATCGCTCTGAGCCGGTTTTCCCTGAATTACCCATCGCTCTGAGCCGGATTGTTGGCCGACTTAATTTTTGGCCGACTTATTGGTGTTTATCTATTACTGGGTGGCCTTTCCATTTAGATAAATCAGCAAACCGGGAAATTACTGCGCCAGTGTGGTTTTGCCGGGGTTTCTACTGGCCCAAGCTGTCACAGCACCTTGTTGTTCGATGAAGTTATATGTATAACCTTGAAAGTGCAGATGATTCGAACTGTAGAAGCACCTAAGTGGTAGAAACTGGATCTCCCTTGGGGGCTTTTTAAGCGTCTGCTGATCACTTGTGACTTGGTTTGAGGAGCTGCTTTGTCTAAGGAATTAAAGCCCGCGTCTACACTCTGGATGGCCCTGCAAGGCGGGGTCAGGCTGGCCTTGCAGGTGGTTGACATGCGCTTAGCGTTGGTCATCGGGTTTCTGGCATTTGTGATTACCGTGAGCTTTGATGCGGCTGGCCATCCAGCAGAAGCGGCTGATTTTGGCCATCGCCCCGGCACAGAGTCTGGTTTACTGCCGGTTACCGTTGTGCAACGCTGGGAAAGGGCCGACCTGCCTGCTAGTAGTGGCAATGTAGTCGCGCTTAATCCAACTACAGACCAGGCCATCAACCGCCAGCGGGAGCCGCTCTCTGAGTCGCATCATGGAATGATAACAAGTGCTTCTCTGATAGATGACCGCATAACAGCGGCTCAGCTATTGCCAAAGCGGCATTTCGATTAGGTCGCTACCCTTACATTGTGAGCGTAGGTCTACCGAGAAAGCGGCACAAACCCACGATGGATTCATTAACTCTCTAACGCTAGGGCTAAAATAGTGTGTTAGCTTGTCGGGTCTGTCGCCTGGTGGCTAATTTTATCCTGGCAGCATCTGCTTAGCTATCGGTGCTCCTCTGCCCTTCGTTCACTCAACCCAGCGCTTTTCCCTATGACTTCCTCCCTGCGTTATCTGATGTGCGCCCCCCACTACTACGAGGTGGACTACGTAATTAACCC
>CAYUBC010000356.1:0-4722 GCA_964442885.1 uncultured bacterium
AAGGCATTCAGATCCTTATCAAATTCATACTTATTCTTGCTACCGGCTGGAATTTCAATCAGCACGTTAATGAGCCCGGGCTCAGGCTGCGCTGGAATACGAGATAAGTCCACAATGCTACTCCAATGGATAAAACACATAGTATTTTACGGGGCAGCGGCAAACTTTCAGTACAGTTTTAGTGGTAGTATCCTTGGCCTGACTGCTCCATTGCCCCTGGAGGCGCATCTGTGGCTATTTCCGTTACCGTGCCGGGCACAACGGCCAACCTTGGCCCCGGGTTTGACTGCCTGGGGGCCGCTCTAACCCTTTACAACCACTTTTCTTTCACGCCACTGGATAAACCACCTGGGACGCTCATAATCGAGGTCTCTGGGGCCGAGGCAGAGCGGGTAGCCACCGATGCCTCTAACCTGGCTTACCAGGCCTTTGCCCATGTCTACCAGCAGCAGGGGCTAGCGGTGCCCGCCGTGGCGATGCAGATTGACCTCAATGTTCCCCTGGCGCGCGGGCTGGGTAGTTCGTCCACGGCCATTGTGGGGGGCTTGCTGGGGGCCAATGCCCTGGCCCAAACGCCGCTGCCATTAACCACCCTGGTGGATATAGCGATCGCGCTGGAAGGCCACCCCGATAATGTGGTTCCCGCCTTGGTTGGCGGTTGCCAACTAGCCGTAGCCAATGAGGATGGTTCTACTACCCTGTGTCCTATCGTCTGGCATCCCGACGTTATCCCGGTGGTGGTGATTCCAGACTTTGAGTTATCCACTGCCGAGGCTCGGCGGGTGTTACCGGCAACCTACAGCCGGGCCGACGCAATTTTTAATGCCGCCCACCTGGGGCTGCTGCTGCGAGGGTTAGAGACAGGCAATGACGACTGGCTGCGGGCAGCGTTGCGCGATCGCATCCACCAGCCCTATCGCCAAACCCTGATCCCAGGCTACGAGGCGGTGGCCCAGGCGGCCCAGGCGGCGGGTGCTTACGGGTTGGTAATTAGTGGCGCTGGCCCAACCCTGCTGGCTCTGACTCCCGTGCAAACTGCCGCCCAGGTCTGTGAGGCGTTGGCGCTGGCCTGGCAGCACCATGGGCAGACCGCCGTAGCTCACGTGTTGAGTATAGAAACCCAAGGGGCAAGGGTTTTAGGTGAATTGGGCATGTCTGCGTAGGGCTATTGTTGCCGCTGGCTACTACCATCAAGCCGCGTCAGGCTGAGGATTTTTGACGCTGGCATCAATAGCATCCAGAGTTTGAACCACCAGGCGCTTAGCCTGGAGCTCCCAGCCCCACTTTTGAATTTGAAAAGCCACATAAAAGCCAATGCCTGTAGCAATCAGGTCGAGGGGTTGTTGGCCAGAAATGCCCAGCAACAGCCCCAACCCACCAATGCCCCAAAAGGGTAAAGCCGCGGTTTGGCGGTTCTCTTCCACCAGCTTGGCGATAAAGTTATTGGGAATACCAGCGGCCACCTCATCCCGAATAGCCTTCTGCTCAGGGTAGGGAACCGCGAAACTAAATTTGCGGCGCAATTTTTCAATTTTGCGGGCATCGGTGCTGTATTCCGTTAGCTCGTCCTCTGCCATGCGAATTAGCTGATCGGCTTTGCTCATGCTGGTATCTCAGTCGGGCCTATGGCCATCATCCCATAGTTGCCCGACCATAGTTGCCCGACCCTAAAGGACGGGACAACAGCGCTAAACTAGCCACTGGGCAATTTTGCAAAGAAGGGAAATGAAGCCAGTCACCCCAGAACAATCACCAGAAACCAGGGTGCAAACCCTGCGGCAGCAGCTACAGGCAGCTAGCTACGCCTATTATGTGCTGGATGCGCCCACCCTACCCGATGAAGTTTACGACCGCCTCTACCGCGAGCTACAGGACCTGGAGGCGGCTTATCCCCACCTGATCACCCCAGATAGCCCCACCCAGCGCGTGGGCGAAAAGCCTGCCACCCAGTTCACCTCGGTGCGCCACAACATTCCGCTCTACAGCCTGGAGAATGCCTTCGACCTGGCCGAATTCCGAGCTTGGGAAGAGCGCTGGCGGCGGCAGGCCCCCGATGCGGGCGCTGTGGACTACGTGACCGAGCTCAAAATCGACGGCTCGGCCCTAGCCCTGACCTACGAAAACGGCCTGCTGACCCGGGCCGCCACTCGGGGTGATGGCGTAGCGGGGGAAGACATTACCCAAAACGTCAAAACCATTCGCTCTATTCCCCTCCGGCTCCAGGGGCCAACCCCGCCACCGATCCTGGAAATTCGCGGCGAAGCCTTTCTGCCCTTAGATGTCTTCGCGCAAATCAACCAGGAGCGCCTGGCCAACGATGAACCGCCCTTTGCGAACCCCCGCAATGCTGCCGCCGGTACCCTGCGCCAGCTAGATTCTCGCATCGTGGCCCGCCGCAAGCTGGACTTTTTTGCCTACACCCTCCACTGGGGCGACACCTCCCCTACCCTGCCGAGCTCTCACTCTCTCACCCCACCCCTCAGCCAATGGCAGGCCCTCGAGTTACTGCAATCCCTGGGCTTTCGCGTCAACCCTAACCGCCAACTGTGCCAATCGGCGGCGGATGTGCAGCAGTATTACGAATCCTGGTCTACCCAGCGAGAGGCACTGCCCTACCTCACGGATGGGGTCGTGGTTAAGCTCAACGATTTTGCCCTGCAACAGCGGTTGGGATTTACCCAAAAGTTTCCCCGCTGGGCCGTGGCGCTCAAGTATGCTGCCGAAGAAGTGCCGACCGTGCTGGAACGAGTTAGTTTTCAGGTAGGGCGCACCGGAGCTGTGACCCCCGTGGCAGAACTGCGCCCGGTACAACTGGCAGGCACCACCGTGGCCAGGGCTACCCTCCACAATGCCGATCGCATGGCCGAGCTTGGTATCCACCAGGGCGACACCGTGATTGTGCGCAAAGCCGGGGAAATCATCCCCGAAGTGGTGCGGGTGATGGCGGAATTGCGTCTGGCTGGCGCTACTCCAGTCACCATGCCGAGCCATTGCCCAGAATGCGGGGCCGCCCTGGTCAAGCCAGAGGATGAGGCCGTCACCCGCTGCATCAACAGTTCTTGCCCAGCCATTGTGCAGGGAGCAATTATCCACTGGACCCGGCGCGACGCCCTGGATATTGAAGGGCTGGGGGAAAAGTGGGTGAAGCAGTTTGTGGAACAGGGCCTAGTGCACTCCGTAGCCGACCTCTACGACCTCACCGTCGAAAGGCTGCTGCCCCTGGAGCGCATGGGGCAGCAACTGGCCCAGAAACTGGTGGGGGCAATCGCCGCCTCCCAAGCCCGCCCCTGGCCCTCGGTGCTCTACGGCCTTGGCATTCGCCACGTGGGCACCGTCAACGCCAAAACCCTGGCCCAGCATTTTGGCCATGTGGACGCGCTAGCCGCCGCCACCCCAGAGGAGATCGCAGCCGTCCACACCATCGGCCCGGAAATTGCCCAGTCCGTAGCCCAGTGGTTTCATCTACCCGCCAACCAGGCATTGATTGAGCGCCTGAAACAAGCTGGACTGCAACTCGCCACTGCTGAAAGCAAACAGCCAACCGAGTCGCTCACCACGCCCCTAGCTGGCAAAACCGTCGTCCTCACCGGCACCCTACCAACCCTGACCCGCACAGAAGCCACGGAGAAAATTGAAGCCGCCGGGGGCAAAGTCACCAGCAACGTCAGCAAAGCAACGGATTACGTTGTAGCCGGTGAAAAAGCTGGTTCAAAGTTAACCAAAGCCGAGAAACTAGGCATTGCTGTACTCAGTGAAACGGAATTGCTAGGGCTACTGAACCCCTAATTGACTGACAAAACCCGTGAAATGACTGCTATGGAGTAGGTTGGGTGGCGTGCTAGCAGAACCCGACAAAACCCGCTCTGATGTGGGTTCCACTTCGTTTCACCCAACCTACCTCTAAAGTTTTGTGAGCCAACCCGGTTAGCTAGTGACCGTAGAAATGCTGAGGTATCAGTAGAAAGACTCATTTTCTAAGCCCTGCGGAGATTGTTTGAAAGTCCGTAAAAAGAGAATGCAAAAAACTATTTCCCTGTAGTATCATTTGGCGTGTTGTCATTAGAGCAGCGTCAAGCTGATTAAATCCCGCTGACGCTTGAAAAAGAGAACCAAAACCGTTGTGAACGAGAATTAAGTTAATGGCTAACGACACCCAGGTAAAACCGTTGACTGGTCAAGAGCTACTCCAAAAAGTTAAAGACTTAGAAACCTTGAGCAAGGAAGATAAAGCCAAGGCTTGCGGTTATTATACGTTGACAAAATCCGGAACGCCGCGGGTCAACATGATGAAGTTTATGAATGCCTTGATTGAGGCTGAGGGCATTCAGCTAGACAGTTCTCAAAATGGGAATGGTCGGGGTGGGCGCAGCGCCAGCTACCGGATCACCGTGCAGGCGAATGGCAACCTTTTAATTGGCTCTGCCTACACCAAGCAAATGGGGTTAAGGCCAGGGGATGAGTTTGAGATTTCCCTGGGCCGCAAGCACATTCGGCTCAAGCAGTTGGGAGATGACGGCGAAGCCATCGCCGACGATGACGAGTAAGCGGCGTCAGTCCTGAGCCGATGGGGTTGTATGAGTGCGGAGAGAAACTGATCCGTTTTAGGGCTGTTTAAGTAAAATTGGGGCAATCCGCTGCGGTTACGAAACAGCCCTGGTGATAGAGTCAGGGACAACGGTTGATTTTGGCTGAGTCGGGTTGTCATTACCGATGAATCGACTC